>NZ_JBKYMO010000233.1:0-9008 GCF_047302915.1 Massilia sp. CT11-108
CGCTGGCGCTGCCCGCCCGACAGCTGCGGCGGCTTGCGGTCCAGCAGGTGCTCGAGCTGCAGCATGCACGCGACCGTGCGTACGGATGCCTCGACCTCCTGCTTCGGCACGCGTGCGAGGCGCAGGCCGAAGGCGATGTTCTCGAACACGGTCATGTGCGCGTACAGCGCATAGCCCTGGAACACCATCGCCAGGCCGCGCCGGGCCGGCGGCGTCCCGTTGACGCGCGCGCCGTCGATGCGGATCTCGCCGCCGCTGGCCTCTTCCAGGCCCGCGATCATGCGCAGGACGGTCGATTTGCCGCAGCCCGAAGGACCGACCAGCACGACGAACTCGCCGTCCGCGATCGAGAACGAGATGTTCTCGAGGACGCGGTTGGCGTGCTTGCCGGCGTAGGTCTTGCCCACGCCGGTCAACGTGATGGATGCCATGCCGAGGCCCCCGCATCCAGCCCGCCCATGCGCCATACTTTCAGCCTGACGACACGGTCGCCCGGCGCCGCGATCAAACCGAGCCCGGTCGCGTCAAGCCGCGACGGATACATGCGGCTCGTGATGCTCTTGCGTTCGTTGACATAGGCTTCGACCATCGACCGGTCCACGAATACGCGCAGGCGCACGTGCTCGCCGCGCAGGTCGAACGCGCCGCCCTGCACGCCGCGCGAGCGGGCGTCCGCATCCCGCGTCGTGTGCGTGCGGTCGATCTCGAAACGCTCGCGCGCGGTATCCACGACGAGGTCCGTGTGCTCGGCATCGTCGGGCGTCTTGCGGACGACGAGCCCGCGCCGCGCGAGGCCGTCCGCCGCCGGTTCAAGTTCCATGTCCAGTTCCACTTCCAGCGCGTCGCCCTTGATCGTTGCCAGCCGGGCCGCCGCAGCGGCGGGCGTGACGTCGGCCAGGTCCAGCAACACCTCCTGGCGCAGGCTCCGGAGTTCGTCGATGGGCGCCAGGCGCAGGTCGTCGTCCGGGCCGATCGCGAGCGTCAAGGGCAGGCCCGCGTTGTGGGCCCAGCCGCTCGCCCATTCGTCGCGCAGGCTGCGTTCGCCCTGGGCAATCGAGAAGACGATGGTGCGACCCGTCTTTGGATCGATAAAACCGCTGGGACCGGAAAAATGGTGATCGCCCAGGTCGAACACGCGCGGGGCCTCGCGGTCCGGCACGAAGCGCGCGGCGGCGGGGTCGAACACGCCGATCCAGTAGTACGCCTGCGCCCCCACGTCCGTGAGGAACACGTGACGGGGGCGGCCGTCCGTCCCCATCCCGATCGGCAGCAGCACGGGCAGCTCGAACGTCTTGTCGAAGCCGGGATAGCGTTTCGCATCGAGCGTGAACAGCGGCCCCCGATAACGCCAGTGGACGAGGTCGGACGATTCGTGGACGAGCGCCGTGCCGCTGCCGCCCGCGATGCGCGAGCCCACAAGCTGGAACCAGCGGTCGCCGGCATCGTCGCGGAACACGAACGGGTCGCGGAAATCGCCCGTGTGCCCGGGGCCCGGCTGCTGCTCGGTCACCGGCACCGGATACTTCGTCCACCGCACCAGGTCCGCGTCCGCAGGCCGCGCGAGACCGGTGCGCTCGTGGATGGGCGCCTTGTCGTTTCCCGCCGTGAAGAACAGCACCGGCGTGCCGTCGCGCGCATGCGTGGCGCTGCCGGACCAGATGCCGTCCGGCGCGAGCGTGTCGTCTTCCGGCGCCAGCGCGATGGGCAGTTCGCGCCAGTGGACCATGTCCGGGCTGACCCAGTGGCCCCAATGGATCTGGTGCCAGAACGGGCCGAACGGGTTCTTCTGGAAGAACAGGTGGTAGCGGCCGTCCTGGTAGAACGGCGCATGGGGTTCGTTCATCCAGCCGGAATCCGGCATTGCGTGGTACTGCGGGCGATGGCGGTCGCCGGCGAACGTGACGGGAGCGATGGTCACGTCGGCCTGCGCCAGCGCGGGCGCGCTGCCGCCGTGGGCCGCCAGGTCGGCGTGCACCTTGCGGGCGATATCCTCCCCCGTCGCGGCGCCCGCCGTGATGCGGACCTCGTCCATCAGGCCGAGGAAGGTATTCAGCTGGAACACGCCTTCCACGGTGCGCGGCTGCGAATAGCGGCCGATCGTCAGCGCCCGCGCGGGCAACGCGAAGCTGCCTTCCGCCGGCACCGTGCCGGCCGCCACCTGTTCGCCGTCGAGGAATAGCCGGACCACGCGGCCGCGCGGATCGTAGCTGGCCGCCACGTGCGACCACGCGTCCTTCGGCAGCTTGCGGTCGCTCACGCGCAGGTCGAATTCCGCGCTGCCGAATCCCAGCTTGATGCCCCAGGTGCCGAAGCGATACATCCCGAACGCGAAACCGGTCTTGCTGCCCTCGTCGAACTGGCTGAGGAACGCCGAGTACTGGCCGCCGTCGCCCCATTCGAACGCATGCGGCGCCACCCACGCACTGATCGTCCAGCCGGCGCCCAGCTGCGCCGCCGCGAGGCCGGGTGCCGTGATGTCCGTGGAGTAGCCGTCGAACAGCAGGCAGCCGCCCTTGACGCACGCCGCAGCCGGGCGCCACAGCGGATCGGAATCCGGCTTGAAGCGGGCATGGTTGAAGACGTAGTCGACGGGGTCGTGGCGGCCCGAGACGGCTTCCATCGTCCTGCTGCCGCGCTGCTCGTCGAGCGGCCAGGCGGCGATGTCGGTCGCCGCTCCGGCACGGGCCGGCGCGAGCAGCGCCAGCAGCATTGCAGCCACCCCGCGCCGCCACGGCCGGCTTGTCTGGTCAAAGGGAATCACGGTGTCTCCTCAATGATGGTTGTCCATCGTTGTCATTCCGGTGCCAAAATGTCGTCCAGCCGGTAGCGGCCATGCTCGAAGCGCAGCGGGATCGGGTCGCTGATCTGGCCGACGAACCGGCCGTCCGGCCCCGCATCGAGAAAGGCCATCAGGCAGTCCTCGCCCGTCACCGGGTCGCGCAGGATCTTGCCCGCGTAGCGCCGGCACGGTACGTCGCCATCCAGGAAGCCTTCGGCCGGTTGCCACGGGCCGAGCGGATTCCCGGCCACGAGGTAGTGCGTGCCCGAGACGCCGCCGCCCTGCTGCGCGCGCTGCGCCTCGGCCCAGTGGTCGCGCACGTTGCAGAAGGTGCAGAACCACTGTCCGTCGCGCGCGAACACCTGCGGCACTTCCAGCTGGCCGTAGTGGCCGCCCTCGTACACGGGCGCCGTCGCTTCCCAGTGCACGAGGTCGGGCGAGACGGCATGGCCGATGACGCCGCGCTCGAACATGGGGCCGTCGTTGCGGCGCGCCGTGAAGAACATGTGGTACATGCCGTCGATCCGGTCCGGCAGCACCCAGGGGTCGCGCAGCGCGCGGTCGTGCCAGCGGCCCTCCGCATGTTCTTCGTAAAAGCGTTCGTCGAGATCCAGCGCGAGGCCGTCGCCGACGCGGGTCCACGGGCCGTCGATGCTGCTCGAGGTCGCGTGGCCGATGCGCTGGCGCAGCCCGTTCTCGGCGCGGCACGTGCCCGTGTAGAACAGGTGGTAGCGGCCTTCCGCATGGATCACGGAACCGGTCCACGTCGTGAAGTCGTCCCATGCGGGTCCGGCGGACGGCCCGAACACGGTGCCGCGGTAATCCCAGTGCCGCAGGTCACGCGACACGGCGTGGCCGATGGAGACGTTCCAGTGGCGCAGGTCCGGATCGCCGATCGCGCGGTCGGCCTGCAGCATGAACAGGTGCTGGGCGTCGCCTTCCGCGTAGTGCCAGAAATCCCAGATGTATTTGTCGTCGAGTTTGAGTGTCATGATGATTGAATCGATTCAGCCCTTGATGCCGGAACCCGCCACCGAGGCGACGAACTGGCGCTGGAACGCGAGGAATACGGCGAGCACGGGCAGCGTGACCACGGACGCGTAGGCCATGATCTGGCCCCAGGAATTGGAACGCCCGAAGAATTGCTGGATGCCCGGCTGCACGGGGCGCGCCGCTTCGCCCTGCACGACCATGATCGGCCACAGGTACTGGTTCCACGCCGCGATGAAGAGCACGATCGCGGCCGTCGCGATCACCGGGCGGCTGTTGGGCAGGATGATGCGGAAGAACAGGGTCCACGGCCCGGCGCCGTCCATCCTGGCCGCTTCGTCCAGCTCGCGCGGGATGTCGCGGAAAAACTGGTAGAACAGGAAGACGCAGAAGGCGTTGGCGAGGAACGGGATGATCTGCACGTGCAGGCTGTTGAACCAGCCGATGTGCCACGTCAGCGCGCCCTGTTCGATGCCGGGCCAGGGCAGGCGCGCGACCAGCGACAGCAGGGGAATGGCGATGACTTCGAACGGGACGATCATCAGCGCGACCACGACGGCCAGCACCGCGCGGCGGCCGCGCCAGCGCATGCGGCTCAGGGAAAACGCGAGCATGCTGTTGACCAGGACGCCGCCGACGACGACGCACGCCGCGATGATCGTGGAATTCAGCAGGAACAGCGGGAGGTTGCTGCGCTCGAAGATCGCCGCGTAGTTGGCCAGCGACCATCCCGCATCGGGGACGAAGGCGGACCAGCTGGCGAGGTTGGCGAAGATGGCGTCGTCGCGCTTGAACGACGACGCGAACATGAACAGCAGCGGGGCCGCGAACACGACGCCGAGCACGCCCATGACGGCGACCAGGAAGGCGGTGCGGAGGAACGGCTTCATGCGTTCTCTCCCCGCGCGAGGAGGACGCGCTGCAGCACGGCGACCAGCAGCACGATGCCGAAGAAGACCATGGCGATGGTCGAGCCGTACCCGATGTCCTGCTGGCGGAACCCGGAGCGCACGGCGTGGTACACGACGGTCGTCGTCGAATCGAGCGGTCCGCCCTGCGTCATCACGTCGACCTGGGTGAACAGGCCGAACGCCAGCAGCAGGGTCGACACGACGACGAACACGATCGTGTTGCGCAGCCCCGGCAAGGTAACGTGCACGAAGCGCTGCCACGCATTCGCGCCCATCAGGGTCGCGGCCTCGTACAGCTCCGGCGCGATCGACTGCAGGCCGGCGAGGAACACGAGCATCTGGAATCCCGCGCCCTGCCAGGCCGACATGATGGCGATGGCGGGCAGCGCATAGCGGGGCTCGCCCAGCCAGTCCGGCCCGACGTTCGGATCGCCCGTCACGGCGCGCAGCAGTTCGTTGATCATGCCGCGGTCGGTGTTCAGCATGAACGACCAGACGATGGACGCGACCACCATCGACGTCACGACGGGCGCGAAATACACGGTGCGGAAGAAGACGCGCCCGGCGATGCGCTGGTTCACCAGCAGCGCCAGCCCCAGCGCCGCGCCGCATTGCAGCGGCAGCACCAGCAGCGCGAACAGGAAGGTGTTGATGAGGGAGCGGTAGAACAGCGGGTCCGTCGCGGCCAGCACGAACCGGCGCTCGCCCAGCTGGACCTGCCACGCCGGCCGGTATTGCGCCAGCTGCGGCTGCGCGCGGCGCGTCTGGCGCCACGTGGGGAAGCGGATGCCCTCCTCGTCGCGCAACGCCGCGCCTGCCGCGTCGCGCAGCGGCCCCACCTCGACCACCTGCAGCGCCAGCAGGCGCCGGTAGTTCTCCAGGCCGACGTAGCGGGTCGGCGCCGGCGACACCAGCCGGTGATCGGTGAACGTGGCGCCGGCCGCGATCAGCAGCGGCAACAGCATGAAGAAGCCGAGCAGCAGCAGCGCCGGACCGGCGAAGCCGGCGATCGCCAGCGGATGGTCGCGGCCGGGCAGTGTCTTCATTGGCGCGCCACCGCTTCGTGCCGGATGAATCCGTAGCCGCCGTTGCGGGCGATGTCGTGTTCGATCGTCTCGACCGCCTCGTCCATCGCCTCGGCCGCATCCTTCCCGGCACGGACATCCGCCATGGCTTTCTCGAACGCAGCCGAGATCGCGGGATAGCCCGGCGTCGCGGGCCGCGGCCGCGCATAGCGAGCGGCGAAGTCGAAATAGATGCGCCAGGCGCCGCCCGGGCGGTAGTGCGCCGTGAGCGCCGCGGCATCCGCCGTGACCGGGACCAGCCCGGTCATGCGCGAGAACTCGGCCATCTCCCGTGCGGACAGCACGTGCTCGAGAAACGCCGCGGCACCCGCCGGATAAGGACAGCTGCTCGACACCGCCCACTGCCAGGACGCCGCGCCGATCCGGGGGCCATGGCCGAAATCGGGCGGCGGCATCACGACGAGATCGTCGCCGAAGCGTTCGCTGTAGTCGCGCGCCTTCCACGACCCGGTGTACTGGAGCAGCGAGCGCCCCTGTTCGAAGCTCTTGTCGTCGGCGGGATTGCGTTCGGCGAGACGGTCCCTGAACAGGCGGCCGTAGTAGCGGGCGACACCCACGGCGGGGTCGCCGTTGAGCACACCCTCGACGCGCAGGTAGTCGCCGCGGTCGATCAGGTCCGCCCCGGCGCTCTCGAGCCAGGGCGAGAAGGCATAACTGAACCACTCGCCTGTCGCCTTGCCGTTCAGGTCGAGCGGATAGCGGTAATGGCCGGCGCGCTTGGCCTTCAGGAGGATGTCGTGGAGTTCGCGCGCCGAGTAGGGCCGTTCGATGGTCGCCACGCGGATGCCCTCGGCGGCGAGCCGCGACCGGCGCGCGAACAGCGCCAGCACGACGTCGAACTGGCCCACGCTGTAGAGGCGTCCCTGGTACGTGCCGCGCCCGCCCGGCAGCAACGGTTGCACCGCCGATGCCGGCAGCAGCCGGTCGAGCGGACGGATGGTGCCGGCCCACGCGAAGTTCGGCACGGCCGGCTGGTCGATCGCCATGACGCACGGCAGGTGCCCGACGAGGGACGCCGCCGTGATCGATTCCGTGTACGTGCCTTGCGGGATCGTCTCGACGACGACTTTCCACTTGTCCTGGGCGCGGTTGAACCGGTCGACCATGTTCCGGCTCGCGACCATTTCGGCGTCGCCGGTATCGTGGCGCCACACAGTAATGTCGATGGGCGCCGCCAGGGCGGGCGACGCCACCATGGCGAGTACCGGAAGCAGCGCCCGTTTCATCATTGTCCCGCCTTGCCGCCCGACGGCGCCGCCACGGTACCGCGCAGCACGGCGCGGCATGGCACGCGGACGATGCCCGGCTCCAGGTCCTTGGCGAGCGCCCGGCGCGCGGCGAGCGCACCGATCTCGCGATACGGCAGGGTGACGGTCGTCAGGCCGGGATCGGACGCCTCCGACAGAAGCCGGAAGTCGTCGAAGCCGACGACGGACACGTCTTCCGGCACCCGGAGGCCGCGCCGCTGCAGCAGGAAGATCACGCGGATCGCCATCTTGTCGTTCCCGCACAGGATGGCCGTGGGACGTTCGGCGCCCGCGAACAGGCCGTCGATCGTCGTCCGCAACTGCGCGAACTCGTCCTCGACACCGGGCGTGGCGCCGTGCAGCAGCCAGGCGTCGTTCGGCCGTACGCCGTGGTCCTGCATGGCGCGGCGAAAACCCTGCAGGCGCAGGCGCGTCGCCACCATGCCCTCGATCAGCTGCAGGAACGCGATCTTGCGGTGGCCCGCGCGCAGCACGGTCTCGGCCGCCGCATAGCCGCCGCCCTCGTCGTCCGGGATGACCTCCGCGAACCGGGATGCCGCTTCAAAGCAGTTCGCGAGCACGGCCGGCGTCTGGCCCAGCGTGTCGGTGACCGTCACGGGACGGTGGAACGTGGTGGCGAAGATGATCGCCTCCACACGGCGGGTGCGCATGTCGGCCACCAGGCGGCTGGCGACGTGCGCCTGTCCGCCCGTCTCGCCGATGATGAGCATCTTGCCCAGGTCTTCGCAGACGGACTGGATGCCCTTGATGATCTCGGACGAATCGGGGGTCGTGGTGAGCTGGTCCGCGATGACGGCCACGAGATCGGTCGGACGCCCGCGCAGCATGCGCGCGGCGGCGGACGGCGCGAAGTCGAGCGCCTGCATGGCGTGCTCGATCCGCTGGCGGGTCTTTTCCGACACGCTGCTCGCATCGTTCAGCACGCGCGACACGGTCTTGATCGATACGCCGGCTTTTTCGGCGACATCGTGAATGGTCGACACCTCGTCTCCTCCGCCCCTTCGGGTCTTCGAACTGGTCAACGTCGGCGTCGCGGTGGTCTTTCACCGCAAATTGTCCAACGTTGTCATTTGACCGAATGCTATCGGCTTTTCGGGCCGGGGTCAACAACTTCAGGTGGGGGAGCGGTGTGGAAGAAGAGTGAAAGGCGAGGACGTGAGTCGAACACGTCTGAACGGCTTTGCAAGCCGTCGCATAACCGCTTTGCTACCTCGCCGTAAACAATCATAGGCGGGCATCCATGACGGGTATCTGTGCCATATCAAGCAAACGCACCGCCATGGTGCGGCACTTACTCGCCGGATTCCGGTCAAACGTGCTTCCAGCCCTGCTTCGGAGGCATCGCATCATGAACATCCTGTCCGCCATCCCGCCAAGCGAACAGCGGCGCGAGGCCAGCACGTGGCAGGGCGGCGCGCGGCCGCGCTATCCCGAGGCCAGCGTCGAACACGCGCACGTCGACCTCGCGCTGAACGCCGCGCTGGGGCGCCTGACCGGCTACGTGTCGCCGGCGGCGCTGGCCGGCGCGTGGCACGACTGGGCCACCCACCTGCTGCTCTCGCCCGCCAAGCAGCTGGAGCTGGGCGTGCAGGCCGCGAGCAACATGCAGCGCTGGCTGCAGTACAGTGCCAGCGCCATGTTCGGCACGCCGGCCGAGCCCGTACAGCCGCTGGCCCAGGACAAGCGCTTCAGCGATCCGCTCTGGCATGCGTGGCCGTGGAACCAGCTGAGCCAGGGCTTCCTGCTCACGCAGCAATGGTGGCACCGGGCCACGGCCGGCGTGCGGGGCGTGTCGTCGCACCACGGCGACGTGGTCACGTTCGTCGCGCGCCAACTGCTCGACGGTATCGCGCCGTCGAACTTCATCGCCACCAATCCCGTCGCGCAGCAGGTCACGCTCGCCAGCGGCGGGCAGAACCTCGTGCACGGCATGGCCCGCGCGGGCACGGACATGCGCCGCGCGCTGGCCATGCCG
>NZ_JBKYMO010000234.1:0-8960 GCF_047302915.1 Massilia sp. CT11-108
TCCACAGGAGCTGGCCGCCCTCGTCGACCGCCGCGCGCAACTGGTCCGCGCGGCGTGCGTCCCGGCGACCGCGTGCTGCTGGCCAGCGAAAACTGCGCGGACCAGATCGCACTCATCTTCGCCGCCGCAGCCGTGGGCGCGTGGATCGTCAACGTCAACCCGCGCCTGACCGCGCCCGAGCTGGATGCGATCCGGGATCACGCGAGTGCGCGCCTCGCGGTGTACACGGCGGCCGTGTCGCCGGAAGCGGAGGCGCATGCTGCCCGCGCGGCCGCGTCGTTCGACGACGGCCTGATGGTGGGCCCCCTGAACGACGACTGTACGCCCGAACAGGATGCAGATGTCGCCGCCCTGCTCTATACGACGGGCACAACCGGCACGCCGAAGGGCGTGATGCTGAGCCACCGCAGCCTGCTGTTCGTGGCCGCCGTGTCGAGCCGGCTGCGCGGCCTGACCCCGGCCGACAAGGCGTGGGGCGTGCTGCCGATCTCGCACGTGTACGGCCTGACGTCGGTGATGCTGGGCACGCTCAGCGCGGGCGCCTGCCTGCACCTGACGCCCCGCTTCACGCCCGAGGCAATGCTGGCGTCCATCCGCGACGCCGGACTCTCCATCGTGCAGGGCGTGCCCGCGATGTATGCGCGGCTGCTGGAGCACGTCGGCGACAGTGCCCCGCTCGCGACGCGCCTGCGCTTCGCCTACGCCGGCGGCTCGCCCCTCGATCCGGTGCTGAAGGCGGCCGTCGAGCGCCTGCTGGGCGTGCCGCTGCACAATGGCTATGGCCTGTCCGAGGCGGCGCCCACGGTCAGCCAGACTCGGCTGGACGCGCCGCGGTCCGACACGTCCGTCGGCCTGCCGATTCCCGGCGTCGAGGTGCGCGTCGTGGACAAGGCAGGCGCGGATATCGTCGATGGCGCGGCGGGAGAATTGTGGGTGCGCGGGCCGAACCTGATGCGCGGCTATTACCGCAATCCGGAAGCGACGGCCGCGGTGCTGCGTCCCGGCGGCTGGCTGAACACGGGCGACATGGCGCGCCAGGATCCGGACGGCGCGCTGTTCATCGTCGGCCGCACAAAAGAGTTGATCATCCGGTCCGGCTTCAACGTCTATCCGCTGGAAGTGGAGACCGTGCTGAACGCGCACCCTTGTGTGACGCAGTCGGCCGTCGTGGGCCGCCCGGCCGCCGACGGCAACGAAGAGATCGTCGCGTTCGTGCAGCCGGATCCGCGCCGCACGCCGTCCGTGGACGAGCTGCGCGCATGGGCGGCGGAACGGCTGGCGCCCTATAAACGGCCGGCGCGCATCGTCATGATGGCGGCCCTGCCGGCGGCGGCGAACGGCAAGGTGCTCAAGCATGTCCTAAACGAAAAAGCCGCCAGCCTGTAACGTCGCCCCCGCGCAGGCGCACTGCTGTCCGGAATAATTTTTACCGTCGAAAATAGGCCCCCCATAGGGAAAAACCGTCGTTCCCGGCATTGCCGGAAACGACTTCCCGCGAAAGCGGGAACCCATGCTGACTACTCGAAGTCGACTCTTTGTCGCCAACGAGGTGGAAATGAAGAACGAAGTTAGCATACTCAGTATGGATTCCCGCTTGCGCGGGAATGACGATGCTATTTCTGACGGTTTTTGAAAACAATATTCCGGACACTAGTGCGCGCAGGCGGGGACCCAATTTGCATGTACCGCGGCTGCGCCCGCAGCACTTGGGTCCCTGCCTCCGCAGGGACGACGTCCATAGGCCAACGTCCAACAGTTACCGCCGCCGCTTCTTCCAGTCGTACTCCGGCCCCGTCACGTCCACGCCCGGATGCCCGACGACGTCCGGATGCTCGGAACACATCGTCACGAAGCGGATGCGCTCGCCCTCGCGCTGGCGCCGCCGCAGGTCTTCCATGAAGCGCATCGCCTCGACCATCGCGGTCGTGTCGAACGGCTGCGCGTGCGGGGCCGGGTGCCCATCTTCTTCGATCGTCCAGTAGACCATGTACATCGTGTGCCCTCCTGTCCGCATCGTGTGGGCGCACGGTCGGCATGTCAAGACGGGAGTCATAGCAGAGACCGATAGTACGTAGGACTTGTCCTAAATCAGGTCTATATGTTCGCCATCCCACACAAGAAGCCGGCATCGGCGTCTAGGCTTACGTCTTGGATCAACAGCAGGACATGCACATGAATCTCAACAACCATATCCAGCCAGCAAGCTCGCCGCTCCAGCTCTGGGGCGGCCTCGAATGCACCGTCAACCGCGTACGCGATCAGTACTTCTCCCAAATGGAACGCAACGGACATGCCGAACGGCTTCAGGACCTGGAGCGGTTCGCTTCACTCGGCATCCGCGCCATCCGCTACCCCGTGCTGTGGGAACGCACCGCGCCCGACGGCATCGACTCCGCCGACTGGTCGTGGTCCGACGAACGCCTGCCCGTGCTGCAGCAACTGGGCGTGACGCCCATCGTCGGCCTCGTCCACCACGGCAGCGGCCCGCGCCACACGAGCCTGATGTCCCCCGACTTCGCCGAGAAACTGGCGGAATACGCCGGCGCCGTCGCGCGCCGCTACCCCTGGGTCGAGTACTGGACGCCCGTCAACGAACCGTGCACGACCGCGCGCTTTTCCGGCCTCAACGGCGTCTGGTATCCGCATGACACGAGCGAGGATGGCTTCATCCGCGCCCTCATCAACCAGTGCCGCGCCGTCGTGCTGTCGATGCGCGCGATCCGCGAAGTGAACCCGAACGCGAAGCTCGTCCAGACCGACGACTTGTCGCGCACCTATGGCACGCCCGAGATGGCGGAGATCGCGGATTTCTTCAACGAACGCCGCTGGCTGGCGTGGGACATGTTGTGCGGGAAGATCGACCCCGGCCACGCGCTGTGGGACTACCTGCTCGAGAACGGCGCCGGCGCCGACGAACTGCTGTGGTTCAAGGAAAACAACTGCCCGCCGGACATCATCGGCGTCAACTACTACATCACCAGCGAGCGCTGGCTCGACCACCGCGTCGAGCGCTATCCGGAAAGCCACCGCACCAATTACCGCGGCGTCCCCCACGCCGACATCGAATGCCCGCGCGTGCTGGCCACGCCGACGCCCGGCATCGGGCCGCTGCTGCAGGAAACATGGGACCGCTACGGCCTGCCGGTCGCCGTCACCGAGGCGCACATCGATGCCAACCGCGAAGATCAATTGCGCTGGCTCGTGGAGATCTGGAACGCCGCCAAGAAGGTCCAGCAGGGCGGCGCCGACATCCGCGCCGTCACCGTGTGGGCCCTGCTCGGCTCGTTCGACTGGAACTGCCTCGTCACCGAATGCAAGGGCTATTACGAGCCCGGTCCGTTCGACGTGCGCGGTCCGCAGCCGCGCCCGACCGCGGTCGCGAACCTGATGCGCGAACTGGCCAGCGGCCGGCCGCTGTCGCATCCGGTGCTGCAGGGCCAGGGCTGGTGGCGCCGTCCGGGCCGCTTCCTCGCGAAGCCGGTGGCAACCCGCACCGCCGTGGCCGACATCGCCGAACGCGGCGCGTTCCGCTCCACGTTCCCGCAGCCGATCCTGATCACGGGCGCGACGGGCACGCTGGGCCGCGCCTTCGCCCGCATCTGCGAGCGCCGCAACCTCGCCTACCACGTGCTCACGCGCCAGGAGATGGACATTGCCGATCCGGCCTCCGTCGAGGCGGCGATCGTGCGCTTCAAGCCCTGGGCCATCATCAACGCGGGCGGCTACGTGCGCGTGGACGATGCCGAGGGCGACGTCGACCGCTGCATGCGCGAGAACGCGCACGGCCCGACCGTGCTGGCGCTGGCCGCCATCCGGCACGCGCTGCGCTTCATGACGTTTTCCAGCGACCTCGTGTTCGACGGCACCCTCGACCGCCCGTACGTGGAGTCCGACAAGGTGGCGCCGCTGGGCGTGTACGGCCGCAGCAAGGCGGACGCGGAACGGCGCGTGCTCGATTCCGACCCGCAGGCCCTCGTCATCCGCACGAGCGCGTTCTTCGGTCCGTGGGACGAACACAATTTCGTCACGCAGGCCCTCGACGCGCTCGACGCGGGCCGGCCGTTCGCCGCGGCGGCCGACCAGGTCGTGTCGCCGACGTACGTGCCCGACCTGGTGAATACCTGCCTCGACCTGCTGATCGACCGCGAATGCGGCCTCTGGCACCTCACCAACGGCGCCGCGATGAGCTGGGCCGACCTGGCGCGCCAGGCGTGTGCCGCGGCCGGCGTCGACGACGGCCGGCTGGAAGAACGCACGACCGACGAACTCGGCCTGCGCGCCGCCCGTCCCCGCAACAGCGCGATGAGCAGCGAACGCGGCCTGTTGCTGCCATCGTTCGACGATGCGCTGGCCCGCTACCTGCGCGAGCGCGAGCTGCTGTCGAAACGGGCGGACGACGTCGAACCGGCGCATTACGCCAGCTGATCCACGCGCGCTGAAACACGACCGCGCGCCCCGGCGTGCGGTCGTGTTACCGCTACATTAAATGTGATCAATATGTATTTACCGTCGGAATTTCTTTAGTTACACTACGTTACTTAGCGTTACTTTACGCAACCTTGGTGTGACTCACATGTCCGACTTCCCTCGCCGGCCGCTACCCGCGGTGTCCGGTATCTATGCAGGCTACCGCCCGCTTGCCTTCCCCGCCGTCACGTTGCGCTCCGCCGTTCCGCCGCACCTGGCGGGCTTCAAGTCCACCCGCGAATACGCCAAGATCTGCATGCGCGCCGCGCTGCATCCGCGCCAGACGCCGCGGTGGCTGCACCTGCTCAACGCACATCCGGCATTCTCGGAATACGTGCGCAATTGCCCGCGCTTCCTGTACAAGGTCTACCGTCCGTACATCAGCCACGTGCTGGATGCCCGCACGCGCCTGGAGGCGATCCGCGCGCATTACGACTTCATGTTCCAGCGCGGCCTGGGCCAGGTGCTGGCGCGCGCCGGCCTGGGGCCCGTGGTGCTGGCCGAAGCGGCGGGGAAAAGCGGCCTGCCCTACCAGGTCCAGCTGCGCACCGTGAACATGTTCGACCGCGAGGGCGAACTGGTGCTGCAACTGACCCAGGATGACAGGGCCTTGTACACGGTGGCGTTCACGGTGGCGCCGCGCGACGGCCGCCCGGCCGTCAGCATCGGCTGCATCCAGGGCGGCAAAACGGAGGATGCACGCGAGGCGATCCGCACGGCCACGCGCGAGCTGCACGGCATCCGCCCGAAGCAGCTAATGGCGACGCTGGTGCGCCAGCTGGGCCACGGCTACGGGTGCGAACGGATGGTGATGGTGTCGAACCGCAACCGCGTGATCTACAAGGCGATCCGCAACGGCCGCGTGCTGGCCGACTATGACCAGCTGTGGGAAGAACTGGGCGCGCGCAAGCGGGCCGACGGCGACTGGGAACTCGACTGCGCGCCGGTGGCGGCGCCGGACCTGGACGGCATCCCGTCGAAGAAGCGGTCGGAGGCGCGCAAGCGGCACGACGTGGTCAGCAGCATCGCCGACCAGGTATGCGAAGGATTACGCGGCCGATGAACGTCATTCCCGCGCACGCGGGAATCCATACTGAGCGAATCGAAGTCACTCAGCATGGGTCCCCGCTTTCGCGGGGACGACGCTAAGCTCTTACCGCACTGCCCTTTACCGGCACCAGAATCGGCACCAGCTCGCTCCACACCCTCTCCACGCTCATCTTGTTCATGCAATCGTGATGCCCGAGCGGGCACTCGCGCTTGCGGCATGGCGAGCATGCCAGGCGCAGCGACACCGTCCGCGCCACCTCCGACAGCGGCGGCGCGTAATCCGGATCCGTCGAGCCGTACAAGGCGACGACCGGCCGGTTCAGCGCCGAGGCGATGTGCAGCAGGCCGGAATCGTTGGAGACGACGGCGCTCGCCCGCGCCAGCAGCGCGATGGCGTCGTCGAGCGACGTCTGGCCGGCCAGGTTGCGCACCGCGGCGCCGGCCGCACCCGCGACATGCCGCAGGACCTGGTCGCACGTCTCGCGGTCGTTCGGCGAACCGAGCAGCACCACCTGCACGCCCGGCACGGCGTCGACGACCTTCGCGGCCAGCGCGCCGTAGTACGCAGGCGGCCAGCGCTTGGCGATGCCGAACTCGGCACCGGGCGCGAACGCGACCAGGGGACGGGACAAGTCCACGCCGAAACGCTTGCCGACCTGTTCCGTTTCTTCCCCGCCGACGACGAGATAGGGCCGCACCAGCTTGCCCGGCAGCCGGACCTCGGGCTCGCGCGCGAGGGCCGCGTAGAACGGCACCATCGAGCGGCGCGGCTTGTCGTCGTGGTGCATCACGTTGACCATCCCGTAGCGCATTTCCCCCTTGTAGCCCACGCGGCGCGGGATGCGCGCGAGCCACGGGATCAGCGCGTATTTCAGGGTGTTGGGCAAGACGTAGGCGTCGCTGTAGCCGCGCTCCTTCAGGATCCGCGCATAGCGCCACCGTTCGCCCAGCTGCAGCGCGCGGTGGCGGAACGGCGTCACCAGGATGTCGTCCGCCTCCTGGATGCGGCGCCACACGGGCACCACTTGCGGCGGCGCGAGCACGTCGATGGCGCGCTCCGGGTGGGCCTGCTTGAGCAGGCGCAGCAGGGGCTGGGCCATCACGGCGTCGCCGATCCAGTTCGGCGAGATGACGAGGGTGCGATCTTTCTCCGTCATGTTTCTTCCACCAGCGCCGAGAACTGCAACCGATACAGGTTGGCGTACATGCCGCCGCGGGACAGCAATTCGTCATGCGTGCCCTGCTCGACGATGCGGCCATGTTCCATCACGACGATCAGGTCGGCGCCTTCGATGGTCGACAGGCGGTGCGCGATCACGAACGTGGTGCGGCCGGCCATCAGGGTGTCGAGGGCGGCCTGCACGGCGCGTTCCGATTCGTTGTCCAGCGCCGACGTGGCCTCGTCCAGGATCAGGATCGGCGCATCCTTGTAGATGGCGCGCGCGATGGCCACGCGCTGGCGCTGGCCGCCCGACAGGCGCATGCCGTTCTCGCCGATCATCGTGTCGACGCCTTCCGGCAGGCGCGCGACGACGTCGTCCAGGTGCGCGGCGCGGATGGCCGCGGCGAGGCGCGCCTCGTCCACGTGCTCGACCCCGTAGGCGATGTTGGCCCGCAGCGTGTCGTCGAACAGCACGACGTTCTGGCTGACGAGCGCCAGCTGGGCGCGCAGCGACGGCAGCTGGATGTCCTGGTACGGAATGCCGTCCAGCAGGATGCGGCCGGATTCCGGTTCGTAGAAGCGCGTGACGAGGTTCACGAACGTCGACTTGCCGCCGCCCGACATGCCGACCAGCGCGACGGTCTGGCCCGGCTTGACTTCCAGCGACACGTCGTCCAGCGCGAGCGACTGCGCGTTCGGGTAGCGGAACTTCACGTGCTCGAAGCGCACGTGGCCCTGCGTGCGCGCGATGGTGCGCGTGCCCGGATCGTGTTCGACCGGCGCGTCGATCAGGGCGAACACGGTTTCCGCCGCGGCGATCCCGCGCTGCATCGGGCCGTTCACTTCGGCCAGCGCCTTCAGCGGCGTGAGCAGCATCAGCATCAGGGTGACGAACTGGGTGAACTCGCCCACCGTCATGTCGGCCCGTAGCGCCAGCACCACGACGACCGACAACGCCAGCGACGTTGCGATCTGGGTCACGGGCGTGGTCGCCGCGAACGCCACCGTCATGCGTTGCGAGAAGCCGCGCAGCGCTTCGCTGCGCTCGTAGAAGCGGCGGTTTTCGTACTGCTCGCCGGAGAACACGCGGATCACCTGGTGGCCGCGCGCCGCTTCCTCGACGACCTGGGTCATCTCGGCCGTCACGCGCTGGTTCTCGCGGTTCAGCTGGCGCAGGCGGCGGCTGGTGGTGCGCACGATCACGGCAGTGAGCGGCACGACGACGATCGCGACGAGGGTCAGCATCCAGTTCAGCCACAGCAGCGAGCCGAGCAGGCCGATCACGACGAGCACGTCGCGCACGAACGAGATGAACACGGACTGGATCATGTCCACGACCTGGCGCACGTCGCCGACGACGGTGTTGATCACCTTGCCGGTCGACTCTTCGTGGAAGCGCGCGACCGGCAGGCGCAGCAGCCGCGCGAAGGCCTGCGCGCGCAAGTCGTTCAGCACGCGCGAGAGCACCCAGTTGTTGTAATAGGCGGTGGCGAACGTGCCGATGCCGCGCAGGACGAAGATCGACACCAGCACGCCGGGAATCCACCACAGGCTGAACGGCACCTTGTTCTTGAAGCCCATGTCCATCAGCAGCTTCAGGGCCTCGCCCAGCAACGGCTGGGTGGCGGCCGTCAACGCCATCGCGAGCAGCGACAGGAACGCGCGCCCGCGATAGGGTTTCAGGATCGCCCACAGGCGCTTGATGATGACACTGTTATCCAATTTTTTCTTTCGCATTCAGGCAGAAGCCCATGAGCAGAAACACCATGAGCGCATAGAACAGACTGCCCTTCATAGACCAGAAAATCACTTCCGTCAGCCCGAAGCCGACATAGCCCAGCACCACGAACGCTCCGCCCAGCGCGACCGCGAACTGCGGTCCGCGCGCATCCTGGCCGAGCCGGCGCAGGAAGAACCGCAGGGGCGCAACCAGCGTGGCGGCCCAGAGGACGAAGCCGACGACGCCGCCCGTCGCCAGGGCCTGCAACACGTCATTATGCAGGTGCGGCAGCTGGAGCACCAACGGATCGAGCCGGCCGGCCTGCGCATAGTCCGCCAGGCGGACGCGGCAGGCATCGAAACCCATGCCCAGCACGGGATGTTCGCGGATCAGCATGATGGCACCCTTCCACAACTCCAGCCGGGTACCGACGTTCGTCCACACGGTGCCGCCCTCGTACCAGATGCGGGCGTCGCTGATGCCCTGGGCGAAGCGCTCCTGCACGCCCAGCGCCGGCGTGAACCAGGCCGCGGCCAGCACGGCCACGCCGCCGGCCAGCAG
>NZ_JBKYMO010000235.1:0-8945 GCF_047302915.1 Massilia sp. CT11-108
GCCGCGCCCCGGCCTGCAGCGGCGCTGCGGCCGCGAGCTGCTCGACCTGCTCGACGCCGCCTACGGCCTCGTGCCGGAACTGTACGAGTGGATATCTCCGCCGGAAACCTTCCGCGCGCGCCTGGAACTGTACGACCGCATCGACGACGCCGACCTGCTGCTGGCGGGCGCGCAATGCCTGCTGCTGCAGCTGACGGGGTGGCTGTGCGCGCGCCAGCTGGCGGTGGAGCGCATCACCCTGCAGCTGGAGCACGAGCGGGGCCGGGTCGCGCGCCCGCCGACCGGCGTCGAGGTCGTGCTGGCCGAGCCGACGTGGCGCGACGAGCACCTCGTGCGCCTGCTGAAGGAACGCCTGGGCCGGCTGACGCTGGAGGCGCCCGTGATCGGCCTCGCGCTGGAAGCGCTGCAGGTGCGGCCGATGGCGCCGCCGAACGCGTCGCTGTTCCCCGAGCCGGGCGGCAGCGAGGAAGACCGCATGCGCATGCTGGAACTGCTGGCCGCGCGCCTGGGCCCGGAAAACGTCCTGCAACCGCTGCCGCTGGCCGACTACCGCCCGGAACAGGCCAACGTCTGGGTGCCGGTGCAGCAAAAGGTCAGCGCCAAGGCCCGCAACGCGCAACTGCCGCCCGACGTCCTGAGCCTGCCGCGTCCCACATGGCTGCTGGCGCGGCCGATCGCGCTGCTGATGCGCGATCACCGGCCGTTCTATGGCTCACCGCTGCGGATGGCGTCGAATCCGGAGCGTATCGAGGCCGGCTGGTGGGATGGGCCGGAGACGCGCGACTACTTCATCGCCGAGGGACTCGATCACACGCTGTACTGGGTGTATCGGGAGCGGATCGGCATGGGGGAGGATGGGCCGAAGTGGTTCTTGCACGGGTTGTTCGGGTGAGAAAAATTTTTTATGGTGGACCGCAACTTTCAGGCTGCCGTCGGCGAACTGGGGAGTAGGGCGATCAGAGGATCGCCAACCAACTTTTCAAGGAGTTCACAATGGCACGATTCGGCACCTATCTGGCACAAGCGGCAACCATCCTGGCATTTTCGGCATCCCATGCGCTTGCCGCCTTGCCGGAAGGCGCGAAAGCCCCCGATTTCCGATTACAGGCCGCGCTTGCCGGCAAGCCGATGACGTTCTCGCTGGCGCAAGCATTGCGCCAGGGGCCTGTCGTGCTGTATTTCTTCCCCGCCGCATTCACGCAGGGCTGCACGCTGGAAGCGCATGCGTTCGCCGAAGCGACGGATGATTTCAGGAAGCTGAATGCGACGGTGATCGGCGTTACCGCGGGCAATGCCGACCGCGTCGCCGAGTTTTCGAAACTCGAATGCCGCGACAAGTTCGCGGTGGCGGCCGATCCCGGCGCCAAGGTGGCCGGGGAATACCAGACCCAGTTCAAGACCAAGGGCGGCACCCTGCTGTCCGAGCGCACCTCGTTCGTCATCGCACCCGACGGCAAGATCCTGCTCAGCTACACGGATGCCAACCCCGAACAGCACATCAGGAAAACCATGGATGCCGTCAAGGCATGGCATGACGCGGCCAAATGAGCACGAGCATGCCGGCAACCCTGGCCGCCGCCTTCCTGGGCGGACTGATTCTCAACTTCATGCCCTGCGTCTTTCCGGTCATCTCGCTGAAAGCGTTCGGCCTCATCCGTCATGTCCACGACCGGCGCGCGGCGCGGGTGGAGGGACTCGCGTTCCTGGCAGGCGTCGTGGTCACCATGCTCCTGCTGTGCGCCACGCTGTTGGCGGCACGGGCCAGTGGCGCCGCCGTCGGGTGGGGCTTCCAGTTGCAGTCGCCGGTATTGATTGCCACGCTGGCGCTCGTCATGCTCGCCCTGGCGCTCAACATGATGGGCGTGTTCGAGATCGGACTTGCCGCGCAGCGTCTCGGTAACCTCTCCGGCTCCCGCTCGGGGCCGCTCGGGGCCGCGTTGACCGGTGCGCTGGCGATCGTCGTGGCGACGCCGTGCACCGCGCCGTTCATGGCGGGCGCCGTCGGCGCCGCGCTGCTGCGTCCGCCGGCCGAGGGCGTGGCGATTTTTCTTGCGCTGGCGCTGGGCTTTGCCGCGCCTTTCACCGTCGTGGCGCTCGTACCGGCCTGCGCGCGGCTCTTGCCGAAACCCGGCGCGTGGATGGCGACGCTCAAGCACGTGCTGGCGTTCCCGATGCTGGGCGCGGCGGCATGGCTGGCGTGGGTCCTCGACCGGCAGGGAGGCTCCGCCGCACTGGGCGCGCTGCTCGCGGCGGCCGTGGTACTGGGATTGGCCGCCTGGGTGTACGGCCTGGCACAACGGCGCCAGATTGCCGGATTGCGTTACCGGCCGCTGCTGGGCTTTGCCGTGCTTCTTGTCGCGGGCGTGGGCGTGTCCCTGGCCGGCCTGCCGGCGACGAGCGATGGCGGGGGCGGGCCGGCACGCGCGGAGACGCCGGTCGCGTGGACACCGCACGCCGTCGCTGCGCAGCGCGGACACGGCAAGCCGATCTTCGTCAATTTCACCGCTTCCTGGTGCATCACATGCCAGGTCAACGATCGCGCGGCGTTATCCACCACGGTCGTGAAAGAGGCATTGGCCCGGACGGACACGATCTACATGGTCGCCGACTCCACCACATATAATCCGGAGATCGACCAGGCCATCAACCAGTTCGGCCGGGGAGGACTGCCCGTGTACGTCGTGTATCCGGCCGATGGGGGCGCACCGGTGCTGCTGCCGCAACTGCTCAGTCCGGATATCGTGGTGTCCGCCTTGAAAAAGGCTTCGGCAAACAAGTCTTGAACAACGCAACCGAGAACGATGCTTCGAGAGCGGCATGGCCGCAGCTCATGCTCCGCGCCCAGGACGGCGACCAGGCGGCGTACTGTCGCCTGTTGAAGGCGATCGTACCCGTCATCCGCGCGCTCGTGCGACGAAAAATCCATCAGGACGATGCGTTGGTCGAAGACGTGGTGCAGGACGTCCTGCTGACCGTCCACCGGGTCCGGCACACCTATGATCCCGATCGGCCCTTCTTGCCGTGGCTGTCCGCCATCGTCGCCGCGCGCGCCATCGACGCGCTGCGTGCGCGCGGCCGCAGGGAACATTGGGAGGTGAGCGATGACGAGGCCGTGCTCGGGCATCCGGACGAATCCAGCCCGGATGGGCAGGCGCAGCGGCAAGTGGATCATTTGCTGAGCCGTCTCCCCGCGCGTCAACGGCGGGTGGTTGAACTTGTCCATTTATCCGACATGAGCCTCGCCGACGCCGCGGCGGCCAGCAGCACGACGCTGGCGGCAGTGAAGTCCCTGCTGCACCGCGCTTTCGCCACACTTCGCCGCAACAAGGAAACCGACCATGAATAATCACGATGCCCTGATCGAACGGCTGTGCCGCGACGCGCATCCCGTGAAGCGGACCGCACCGTCCTGGCGCCGGGCGGCAGGATGGATGCTCGTGGCGCTGCCCTGCGGCTTTCTCGCCTCCCGGATCCTGCCGCAGGCACGCCCGGACTGGTCCAGCCCGGGCGCGTTGTGGGCAGGGTTATGGGTCGTGGCGTCGTTCTGTCTCGGGATGCTGGCCATCGGGACAGCCTTTGCCCTCAGCATTGCCGGGCAACGCATCAGGCACTGGCGCGGCCTTGCCGCACTGACCGCCGCCTGGTTACTGATCGGCCTGACCGGTGTGGCGAATTCGATGGACAAGATCGGACATGCCGGAGACGGGATCTATTGTTACGCCTTCCTCATGGTCGTCGGCCTGCCGATGGTCGCGATCATGGTTGCCGCGATCCGGCGTACCCGTTCGCTGCATCCGGTCCGTAGCCTGGCCGTTGCGGGCCTGGGGATCGCGGCGACGTCGCAAATGCTGCTGGGGCTGTGTCACCCGGTGGCAGGGCAATTGTTCGACCTGGCGATGCACCTGGCCGCCACCATCACCCTCGTCGCGTTCACATCGCTCGCGGGGCGGCGCTGGGTCAGGATCTGATCTCATTTGCAGGGCCGCTTGCTCCCGTCCACGATTGCATCCATTTGCGCCTGCGTCAGTACCTGGGGCATCGGCTCCTCGACAGGATTGCCGTCCGCATCGAAGCGCAGCGGTGGGCGCGGCGGCTCGTTGGGGCAGGCCGGCACGGCGCGCGGCAGCGCTGCCGCCAGTGCGAACAACCGGTCGCGCAACGGGACGCGCACGACGTTGGCATCGACCCACAGCTGGTAGCCGCGCCGGCCTTCGAACCAGGACAGCACCGAGACCGCCTTGCCTGACGAGGTTTCCAGGATGACGAGCCTGGCCGGCAGGCCATTGATGCGTTCCGGCTCGTCTTTCGGATCGCGCCAGCTGCGGCTGCCGTCGGCGGACATGTCGTGTTCGAACAGCGTGACCTGGTGCCCGTCCGGCATGCGGAAGCCGCGGTACAGGCGCGAGGGGATGTCGTTGACATATTCGGCCCGGCCGCCCAGGCTCTCGAACTGCGCGAACGGCGTGTGCGTCAGGTCGACCGGCGGGAACGCCAGCTTGCGGGTGGCCCTCGCGAGCGACTGGAACCCGATGTCGTAACGATCGAGATCGATCGCGCACACGCGCTCGACACCATCCTTCTGCGTGCCGGCCGCGTGCCGGGACCGGTCGACGCTGCACTGGTAGTCCCGTACGCCGGTGCGGACGATCGTGCCGCAGGCGATGACCACGGCGATGCCGGCCACGGCCAGCAATCCGCGCTTGACGGGCGAGGGCGCGGGCGCGGGTTTCCACAACCGCCGCCCGCCCCAGCGGCACAGCCAGGCCAGCCCGAGGACCGGCAGCGCCATCGTGGCGGTCACGCGCAGCACGTCGAGCAACGGCGCGTGCAGCCAGGCGACGCAGAACAGGACATAGATGCCGCCCGCCAGCAGGACCAGGGCGTTGACGACGTGTCCGGCCGACCAGAACAGCAGACCGGCGACGCTTTTCGTACCCTCGACAATGGCGAACCGCACGGCAACCTCCCTCAATGGAACACGCAGCATAGCAACTCAACGCTCCCGAAAGCTCACGCATTCCCACCCGGGCAGGGCAATGCGTAACGTGCCGGGTGAAGCGCCATCCTGGTGTATCTTCAGGGTGGCATCTTGCCGTCCCGGCCACCGGCGTCGCGCCTTTCCAGTGAGGACATCATGGACGCATCACCTGTTCTGCCACCCTCTGCAACCGCTTTGGGTATTTCGTTCGACGGCCGCGCCTATCACTATCGGGAATACAGCTACGAGCGCATCGCGGACGCGCTCGCGTATGCACGACAGGACCGGGACAGGCCCGGTTTTCGCGAAGACACGACGCCGCGCCAGTGGAAGCAATGGGCCGGTCCGACGCCGGAAGAACGGCTGCACATGGTGGCGCACGGCATCGTGTACGAACACGGACGCTATTGTTATGGCCCGTATCGCTACGACCTGTTGTCCGCCGCGCTCGCGTATGCGCAGCATGCGCCCGGGCTCGCCAGGCCGGGCGGCTGACGCGTTTTGCGCGGCGCCTTGGCGATTTCAAACTTCTCTTTCCGGCGCCCATTACACGAAAATACATTTGCGGATTTCCGGCGTGCGCGCCAAAAAGAGCGCATAGTAAGCCACTTGCACGCGATCTTCAGCGATCGTCATCCTTCGAGGCAGCCATGCTGCTCCGCCCATCGAACGCCACGCGCCTCGGCGCATCCCTCCGGCGTCCCATCGCATTCCCGTTACTTACTTTTTAAATAAAGGTACTCCATGTATCCATTCCCGCAATCCGTCAATCCCGCCCTCCGCTCGCACATCGACGCCCAAGTCGCTTTCTTCAACGAACTGTCCCAGGTCATGTCGCGTGCCTTCCAGCAGGCCGGCCAACTGAATATGCAGTTGAACCAGACGCTGTTCGAGGAAGCCGCCAATGCCGGCCAACGCCTGTTGACGATCGATCGCCCGGCCGACGCGATGTCGGTCGCGGCAGCGCATGCCCAGCCCGCTACCGACAAGCTGCGCGCTTACCACCACCATCTTTCGCAGCTGGCCGCGTCGACCCAGGTCGACCTGACGCGCGTCGCCGAGCAGCACGTGCAGGAGACGTCACGTACCGCCCGCGTGCTGGCCGACGACGTCACCCGCGCCGCTGCCGAAGAAACGGACAAGAGCCTGCGCCAGCAGGAGGAAACCATCAAGAGCTTCCGCGATCCGTTCGAAGGCAACGGCACACGCGGCAACAACGCCGGCGCACAATACCAGGGCAACCTGCAAAGCGGCGGTGACGAAGCCAGTGCCCGCGTCGAGGCCGAAGGTCCGGCCGGCAAAGTCAGCGCCCAGGGCAATATGCAAGGCAACCAGGCCCGCCAACCCGCGAACAAGACCCCCGGCCAGACACGTTGATACGCTTCCCGGGCCTGTGCGGCGGCGACCATCGGGTCCCGCCGCTGCGGTACCGGCATCGATGCATGGTTGTCCTTTTCGCCGTCTTCCCTTGGAACACGGCGTTTTTTATTTCACAGGCGGGGTCCAGCGCCGGGCGACGATGTTGAAGCTTACCGCGAGCTCGTCCTGCACCGCCAGCAGCCCGGCGCCCACGGCGAATGGCGTGATGCCGAAATCGGTCTGCTTCAGGCGCGCCGTGCCGCTCGCCGTCACCTGCGCCGCATCGACGTGCACCGCGGCCGGCAGTTCCAGCCCGCGCGTCGTGCCGTGCAGCGTGATGGCGACGCGCAGCCGGCCATCCGCCGGCAGCTCGGCATGCAGCGTCACGACCGGATAGCGCTCGGCGTCGAGCACCGGGCCGAGCATGTTCTTGCGCGTGCCTTCGACCGCTTCCGGCGACGGCGACGTGCCGATGCCCGCGTCGCGCAGCAGTTGCGGTTCGTCGATCGTGAGCTGGTCGAGGCGGAACGAGACGTCGGCACGGCCCATGCCGGGCGCGGCATAGCCGGTCAAGGTGTGGCTGGCCACGAGGTGGTCATGCCCGAGCCGCGCCATCAGGCCGCCGCGGCGTACCGTCACGGCCACCAGCGAGGCGTCCGGGTCGATTGCGTAGACGGCAGTGCCGGACGCCGCAGCCGTGCGGTACGTATCCGGGCCTGTTGCCAAGGCAGGCACCAACGGTGCCTGCGGCGCCAGCGGCTGCCCGCAGGCGGTCAGCAGCACCAGCAACGGCAGGAGGCGCCCCGGTACGTTCATGCCCGCTGTCGCAGCGCCCGCTCGATCTTCTGGTCGGTCTTGAACTGGCTGAGCGCATACACGGCCCAGATGGTGGCCGGCAGCCAGCCGATCAGCGTGATCTGCAGGATCAGGCAGATGATGCCGGCGATCGGGCGGCCGACGGTGAAAAAGGTCAGCCAGGGCAGGACCAGGGCGATGATGAGGCGCATGTTGTTCTCCTTCAGGTAAGCCACCAGCATAGCGCCTTCGCGGCCCCGAAAGTTCACGCATTTCCACCCGCGGAACGCGATTTCAAGCAAAGATTGCCGGCTTGTTCCACAATGCGGATTGCAACGAACACGGAACCATCATGCTCACCGAACGTATCGACTTTCCCGGCCCCCACGGCAAGCTCTCCGCCAAGCTGGACGCCCCCACCGGCACGCCGCGCGCCTACGCCATCTTTGCCCACTGCTTCACCTGCAGCAAGGACGTACTGGCCGCCACCTTCATCTCGCGCGGCCTGGCGAGCCTGGGCGTGGCCGTGCTGCGCTTCGACTTCGCCGGCCTCGGGGCCAGCCACGGCGATTTTGCCGACACCAATTTTTCGTCCAACGTCGAAGACCTCGTCGCGGCCGCCGACTATATGCGCGCGAAGTTCGCGGCGCCGCAGCTCCTGATCGGCCACAGCCTGGGCGGCGCGGCCGTGCTGGCGGCGGCCCAGCGCGTGCCGGAAGCGAAGGCCATCGTGACGATCGCGGCGCCCAGCGATCCGCACTACGTCGTGAACACGCTGCTGGGCGAGCACCTCGACACGATCGCGCAACTGGGCGAGGCACGGGTAAAACTGGCCGGGCGCGATTTCAACATCCGCCAGCACTTCGTCGAGGACGCCGGCCGGCACCGGCTGCACGAGAAGATCGCCACCCTCGGCCGCGCGCTGCTCGTGATGCACGCGCCGCAGGACGACACCGTCAGCATGGACAACGCCACCCGCATCTTCGAACTGGCGCAGCATCCGAAGAGTTTCATCTCGCTCGACGGCATGGACCACCTGATCACGCGGCGCGAGGATGCCGCCTACGTGGCCGGCGTCATCTCGGCGTGGAGCGCGCGCTATCTCGACGGGAGCGGCGCATGATCGGGTTCGAACGGCGGCGCGACCGCTTCGACTTCTTCGACCGCATGGAGAGCCCCGCGGTCAACCTGTGCTTCACGCTGGACGTGCCCGATTTCCGGCCGTGGTGCAAGGCGCAGGGCCTCGCACCGTTCCACGTGATGCTGTGCGCGGTGCTGCGCGCGGTGCTGAAGGTGGAGAACTTCCGCTACCGTATCGTGGACGGTAGGGTCATCCGCATCGACCGCCTCGTGCCGTCGTTCACCGTGATGAACCAGCACGGCGACCTGAATTTCGCGCAGTTCGACTGGTCCGACGACGTGCGCGAATTCGTCGCGCGCGGCCAGGCGGCGCGGGAAGAGGCGTCGAGCATGACGGTGCTGAACGTCAAATATCGCACGATGTCGCCGCGCGACGCGAAGGACCAGGTGTTCGTCACCTGCATGCCGTGGCTCGATTTCACCTCGATCCAGCATCCGATGGCGTCCATCGCCGCGCCGGACATTCCGTCGTTCGCGTGGGGCCGTTTCCGCGACGGGCCGGACGGCCTGCAACTGCCGTTCTCCGTGCAGGCGCATCACGGCTTCGTCGACGGCTGGCACATCCATCTGCTGGGGCGCCAGGTGGCCGACGAGCTGGCGGCGACGGTGGATGCGACGGCGGCGGCAGCGGTTGCGGCAGCAGCTGCGGGGGCGGCTGCGGCGGCGACTAGGA
>NZ_JBKYMO010000236.1:0-8899 GCF_047302915.1 Massilia sp. CT11-108
CCCCGCGAACTGGTCGCCGATGGGGCGGCCGTCGCGCGCGGGCAGGCCGCAGCCGACTTCCTGCAGCAGCAGGATGTCGAAGCGGGCACCGAACGCCAGCACGCGGTCGACGACGCGGTCGAGGTCGGCGCCGTCGTCCGGCGTGCGGGCGCATTGTATGTTCCAGGTAATCAGTGTGAGCATGGCCGTCCTTTCGAGATCGTCAGGCTAGCGCGGCACCGATGCCGCGGACTGATCCAGCTCAGGTGTGCGCAGCGAACTGCCGGAATGGCGTACGGTCTATGGAAATGACGGAGGGGCGGCGATGTACACGATGATTCTTCTGTTGTACCTGCAGCAGGGCCTGGACGTGACGCTCGACCAGGCCAACCTGCGGGGGCAGTACCTGAAGCAGGAGGCGTGTGAAACGGCAGCACGCAGGTTGCGTGGGCCGGTGCCCATCCCCCGCAATTACTCGGCGGCGTGGCAGGACGTCATGTGCATCAAGGTGAACAACAACGTCCGGGTCAACGGGATGAAGCCGATCGACCTGTCCAAGGCGCTGCAGGCGTATGCCCCCCTGCATTGCCAGGCCGAAGGGGCATGGGAACGGATGGCCGAGCTGTGCCGCGCGCCGGAACAGCCGGGCAATGGCGAGGAAGGAGGTGGCGGAGGAGGAAGCGGCGACAGACCTGCCAGGTCGGCACGGCGTTAGCGCAGTCCGGCAACGATCATCAGTCCTGGTTCCACACGACGCCCTTGGGGCAGTCGGTGGCGCCGGCGGCGCCCGCGCTTGCCGCGGTGATCGAGCCGGTACCCGGCATCCCGGCAAGGGGCATGCCGACGCCGCCGGCGCGGCGGCAGCGCACGCGATTGCCCTGGCGGAAGCGGTAGATGACCACGCCGTCCGGCGACGTGTAGGTGTCCGACTGCCAGGTCAGCGTGCGGTCGATGTAGGCGGACTCGACCCCGCGCTGGAAGCGGGCCGCCGGGGTATCGGCTTCGGTCGGCACGCCCGATTTACCCTTGCGAAGTTCACGGTCGACGCGCCCGGCCTGCTGCTTCGCGAGACCGGCCACGAAGCCGCCTTGCGCGGAGCGCGCGTCCGTGTTCGGGGCGACCGGCATCGACGGTACGGGCAGCAGGTGCATGTCCGCGTCCAGCGGCGGCCGCGCAGGCTGGGCACGGTCGGTTTGCAGGAGGATCGTCACGGCCCGGGACGGGCGGACGGGAAGGAGGCGCCGTTCCTGCGTCCACAGGAACAGCGCCAGCAGGTGGGCGGCGCACGTGAACGCCAGCACGCCGCGCCGGCGCGCGTCGAACGTGGCGTTGGGCAGCGTGTATGCGCCGTTCCGCATGGTCAGTGCGCGGTCATCGCCTGTTTGATGGTGACGCAGCGCTGCGCGTCCTCCACCGCGTCGACGAGGGCGCGGCGGGTGCCGGCGGACAGGTCCTTGCCGGCGTCGGCCGCCGCTTGCAGGCGCTGGACGCTGGCCGGCGTGCAGCCGGCCGGGATCAGTGCCGGACCGTAGGCGCGCATGAAGACAGGACCGGCCGTCTTGTCGAGCTGCGGCAGGCGTGCAAGACGCGCGCCTGCCGTCTGCTCGCCCAGGCCGTGCTGCTCGGCCGGGTACAGGTGCTCCATCGCCGTGCGCACCTTCGAGAACGGCAGCTTCGTCTGCAGGTCGTGCACGGTGTCCAGCCATTCGGTCTTGACGGCCGGATCGGGGCGGCTGACGACGGCCGCCAGGGCGGCGGCCTGGCCGGCGTCGGACTTGTCGCGCGCCTGCTCGGCGTCGATCAGGGCGGCGGCGCCGGGGTAGTTGTAGCGGTTCAGGCGGCCGATGATCGCCCAGCGCAGATCCTGGTTGATCGCCAGGCCGTCGACCTGTTCCTTGCCGTCGAGGAGGGCGGCGAGGCGGCGCAGCGCGTCCGGCGAGCTGGCGACGTCGACATAGGTGCCGAACCAGCGGCGCTGGAAGTTGTCGTCGCCCTTGCTTGCGAGGGTGCTGGTCCAGGCCATGTCTTCCAGCTGGCGGGTGACCGCCTGGGCGTATGCGGCCTGCGGATCCATCAGGTCGAGATTGCGCTTCGCGCCGAGGACCTTGCCGAGCACGTCGCCGAGTAGTGTGTAGTCTTTTTCCTGCGGCGCATTGTTGAGTGCCGTGGACAGGAAGTCGTTGAGGGCAAGCTTGCCGTCGCGGACGCCGTCCCACAGGCTTTGCCACAGCATGGCGCGCAGCAGTGGGTCGGCAACAAAGGCCAGGTGGCTGCGTGCGCTGTCGAACGAGCGCGGATCGAGCTGGACCTTCACGAAGCCCCAGTCGTCGTAGTTCGGGTAGACGAGGTCCGGGCAGGCCGCGCCGTTCATGGCCGGGACCGGCGTTTTCGCACCCTTGTACGTGACGGCGACGTTGCGTTCGAGCTTGTACGCCTTGCCGTCCAGGCGGAACGCGGCGACCTGCACGCGTTGTTCGCGCAGGGTCGGCAGGGCCTTGCTCTGCGCGGTCTGGGTGAGCGTGAAGCCGGTGACCTTGCCGGCCTTGCAGGTGTAGTTGGCGGCGATCGTGTTGACGCCCGGCTGGTACAGCCATTCCTTCGTCCAGCCCGTCAGGTCGCGGCCGGCGGCCTGGCCGAGGCTGCCGATGAAGTCGTCCAGCTTCGCGTTGCGGTACTGGTATTTGACGAGGTAGTTGTGCACGCCCTTGCGGAACACGTCGGCGCCCAGCAGGTGGCGCAGCTGCATCAGGGTCGACGCGCCTTTGGAATACGTGATGTTGTCGATGTTGTCGAACGCGTTCCGGGTCGACGGCACCGGGACTTCGATCGGGTGCGTGGTGGTGCGCTGGTCCTGTGCGTAGGCGCGCTGCTTGCCTTCCGAATAAAAGGCGCGCCACGCGTCCTTGAACTCCGTGGCCTCGGCCGTCGCCAGCGTGCCCATGAACGACGCGAAGCTTTCGTTCAGCCACAGGCCGTTCCACCACTGCATCGTGACGAGGTCGCCGAACCACTGGTGCGCCATCTCGTGCATGATGACGTAGGCGAGGCGCGCGCGCTGTTCGGCCGTCATGTCGGCCTTGTACATGAAGCCGCGCTCGGCGAACGTGATCGCGGCGGCGTTTTCCATCGCGCCGTACAGGAAGTCCGGCACGAGCACCTGGTCGTACTTCTCGAACTGGTAGGGAATGCCGAAGTAATCGTCGAAGAACGCGAGGCCGGCCTTCGTGTACTTGAACCATTCGGCCGGCTTGACCTGCGCGGCGACCGACTGGCGCGCGAACAGGCGCATCGGGTATTTGCCGCTCGTGTCTTCCCACATCTTGTAGGGACCGGCGTGCATCGAGAAATTGTACGGGCTCAGCTTCCTGGTCTTCGCGAACGTCCAGCGGCGCAGGTCGCCGGCCGGGGCGACGTTCGTCTCGCGCGTGGTCGAGATCACCTGCCAGTCGGCCGGGACGCTCACGGTCACCTGGTATGTGGCCTTCAGGTCGGGCTGGTCGAACACGGCGAACATCTGGTGCGCGGCGGCCGGTTCGAAATGCGAATACGTGTAGACGCGGCCATCGACGGGGTCGACCATGCGGTGCAGGCCTTCGCCGTTCGTGCTGTGGGGACGCTCGTAGGCGACGACGACGGTGTTGCGGCCCTTGACCAGGTCCTGGGCGGGCAGCGTGATGAACCAGCCGTTGTAGCGCGGCGTGACGGTCTTGCCGTTGACGGTCAGCGACTTGATCGTGGCCTTGTCGAGGTCGACGGTGAGCGGGCTGTCCGCATCCTTCAGGTCGAACGCCAGGGTCGTCGTGCCGCTGAACGTCTCCTTGCCGGTGAGCGTGAAATCGAGCAGGTAGTCGACGTTGGACACGCGCGCCGAGCGGGCGGCCGCGTCGAGTTGCGACAGGTAGGCGTTGTCGGCACGCGCCGGGGTGGTGGCAGCATTGACGGCAGGGGATGAGGCAAACGCCAGCGCGGTGGCGACGGCGAGCGGCATCAGGCGGGGGTGGCAGGTCTTCACGGGACTCCTTGCGAGGCTGAACGAAGGCCGCGGCTTGTGGCCACGGCCCGTAGGAATCTCACAAGAATATCATGTCAGCAATAGTATTCGTATCGGTGACGCCTGCGAATGAAGGTTTTTTTACCGGGATATATGCATGTGAAAGGAGGAAGATGTTCGGACGAACAGGGCGTCCGTCCGCACATCAAGGCGACGTCAGCCGTTGGCCTGCAGGGCCGGATAGTCCGTATAGCCTTCCGCGTTCGGCGCATAGAACTTGTCCGGGCGCGGCGCGTTCAGCGGCGCATTGCGCTTCAGGCGCTCCGGCAGGTCCGGGTTCGCGATGAACCACTGGCCGAAGGCGACCGCATCCGCGTCTCCGCTCGTCAGCAATTGCTCCGCACTTTCCTTCGTCAGCTTTTCGTTGGCGATGTAAACGCCGCCGAAGATCTTTTTCAGCTGCGGGCCGAGACGATCCGCGCCGATCGCTTCGCGCGCGCAGATGAACGCGATGCCGCGCTGGCCGAGCTCGCGGGCCACGTAGCCGAACGTGTCCAGCGGCGTGGAGTCGCCCATGTCGTGGGCATCGCGACGCGGGGCCAGGTGCATGCCGACGCGGTCGGCGCCCCACACGGCGATGCACGCATCCGTCACTTCCAGCATCAGGCGGGCACGATTCTCGATCGAGCCGCCATACGCATCCGTGCGCTGGTTGGTGCTGTCTTGCAGGAACTGGTCGAGCAGATAGCCGTTGGCGCCGTGGATCTCGACGCCGTCGAAGCCGGCCTTCTTCGCGTTCTCCGCGCCCTTGCGGTAGGCGGCGACGATGGCGGGGATCTCCTCGAGCGTCAACGCGCGCGGGGTGACGTACGGCTTCACGGGGCGCACGAGGCTGACGGTGCCTTTCGGCTGGATGGCCGACGGCGCGACCGGCAGCTCGCCGTCCAGGAAGAGCGGGTCGGAGATGCGGCCCACGTGCCACAGCTGCAGGAAGATGCGGCCGCCCGCGGCATGCACGGCGGCGGTGACCTGCTTCCAGCCTTCGACCTGTTCGTCGGACCAGATGCCCGGGGTGTCGGCATAGCCCACGCCCATCGGGGTCACCGAGGTCGCTTCCGACAGGATCAGACCGGCCGAGGCACGCTGTACGTAGTATTCGGCCATCAGGGCGTTCGGCACGCGGCCGGCGCCCACGGCGCGCGAGCGGGTCAGCGGCGCCATGATGATGCGGTTCGGCAGCTCGAGGCTGCCGACCTTGATCGGGTCAAACAAAGTCGTCATCGGTACTCCTGTTTCGTTGATCCGCCGCGTTCGTGCGGCGCAAGAGGGCATCTTAAAGCAGGGTCGGAAATCCTGCAGAGGACGGCTCGATTTCGCCGTGCCGGGGCGGCATCGCGGGACCGCTGCTATACTGGTGGGTTTTTCGTCGGGCAGGAGCAATCGATGAGCTGGATCTACCTGGCCGTGGCCGGCCTGCTGGAAGTCGCGTGGGCGGTCGGACTCAAGTACACGGCGGGATTCACGCGCCTGTGGCCATCCGTGTTTACGCTCGCCACGATGGCGGGCAGCGTCGGCATGCTCGGCCTGGCGCTGCGGACTTTGCCGCTCGGTACCGCCTACGCGGTCTGGACCGGCATCGGCACGATCGGCACGGCGGTGGCCGGCATGGTGCTGCTGGGCGAGCCGGCCGGTGCGCTGCGGCTGCTGTCGATCGGTCTCATCGCGGCCGGCATCGTCGGCCTCAAGCTGCTGACGCCGGCCTGATCAGAGTCCGGGGCAACATCAGGGCGTGCCGGCCCAGCGTGCGTAGATGCGGTCCAGTTCGCCGCTGGTCTTCAGCTTGTCGAGGGCCGCGCCCAGCAGCGGCGCGAGCGCGGGCGCGGCCCTGCGGCTGACCCAGAAATACGTCGGCTCGTCGGCCAGCACGATGGGCAGCACGCGCACGCGGTTTTCCAGCCCTTCCTTGCGGATCAGGTAGTGCAGCGTGAGGTCGTTGACGTAGGCAAAGCGGCCGTGGCCCGCCAGGATCTTGCGCAGGTTCGCGCGGTTGTCGTCGGTCGCATCGTCGATCCGCACACCGGCCGCGACCAGGCGTTCCGTGAACACCGAGGCGCGCTGCGTCGTGACGAGGTCGCCCAGCCGCGCGAGGTCTTCCTCCGATTCGATCGTCACCGGATCGTTCCTGCGTACCACGAGGTAATGACGGACCTGGTAGATCGGCTTGCCCACCGGCTGCCCGATGCCGAGCCGGCGTGCCGACGACACGAGGCCGCAGGCGGCATCCAGCGTGCCCGTCTCCAGTCCCGTTTCGATGCCGGACAGCGAACGGCTGGTGTGCTGGTAGCCGGTGAAGCGCAGGCGCGGTTCGATCTTCTGGATGGCCGCCATGATGTCCGGACAGATGCCGGTGACGCGTCCGCCTGCGCGTAGCCACTTCGGTTCCAGCACTTCCTGGGAGGCGACGCGAACCTCCAGCGCCCGTGCCGCCGGGCCCGCGGCGAGCGCGCATGCCAGCACCGCGCACCGCACTGTCCTTGGGTAGTTCTCCATTCGCATGTCGTTCTGTCGAGATCTTGCGAGACCGCCGATTGTCGCACGATCCGCGCACGTTTGACCTGAATCGTCTCCGCATCGCGGCCGCGCGCGAAGATACCGCTGCCAGCCCGCCGCGGCCGGCATCGACAAGGAGATGGGATGATGGTCTTCATCGCGAAGCCGGGCCCGGTTGCACACGCCGGCCGGCACGGAGTTCGTCATGCGTGAGCCGGGATCCGGGGCGGGCCATTCGCTCTCAATCGTCGTGCCGCTGCGCGACGAGGAAGACAACGTGCTGCCGCTGGTGACCCAGGTCCAGGCCGCGCTGGCGGGCGCGCCGTGGCCGTGGCAACTGATCCTCGTCGACGATGGCAGCCGCGACCGTACCAGCGAACGCATCCGCGAGGCCGTCGCCGCGGGTCCCCGGCACTTGAGCGGCGCGATCCTGCGCCGCGGCTTCGGCCAGACGGCCGCCATGCAGGCCGGCATCGATCTCGCGCGCGGTACCGTCATCGCCACGCTGGATGGCGACCTGCAGAACAATCCCCACGACATCGTGCGCATGGTGCGCCGCCTGCTCGACGAAGACCTCGACCTCCTCGTCGGCTGGCGCCGCGCGCGCCGCGACGGCCTGTGGCGGCGCCTGCCGTCGCGGCTGGGCAACCGCCTGATCGGCGTGCTGACGGGCGTGCCGCTGCACGACTACGGCTGTACGCTGAAGGTCTACCGTGCCGCCGTGCTGCGCCGGGTGCGCCTGTACGGCGAGATGCACCGCTTCATCCCGAGCTGGATGGCGACCCTCACGTCGCCGGACCGCATCCGCGAGGAAGAAGTGAGTCACTTCCCGCGCCGGCACGGCCGCTCGAAATACGGCACGTACGGCCTTGGGCGCGCCGCGAAAGTCTTGCTGGACCTGCTCACGATGGCGTTCTTCGTGCGCTTCCGCGCCAGTCCCGGGCACTTCTTCGGGCGCATCGGGCTCGGATGCGGCGGTGCCGGGCTGGCCGCGCTGGGGTGGCTGGCGTGGCAGAAGCTGGGCGAGGGCGCCGCCATCGCCGGGCGCCCGCTGCTCCTGCTGGGCATCCTGCTCGTCGTGATCGGCGTGCAATTCGTCTGCACGGGCATCCTCACCGAACTGCTGGCCCGGACCTGGTTCGAGGCGGGCGGTGCGCCGGCCTATCTCGTGCGCGAGACGGTCGGCGGCAGCGGCGAGGACCTGCCGTCCCACCAGCGGCCGCGTACGGCACGGGAGCGGCCATGAGCGCGGCGCGTGGTCAAACGGTACCGGTGCCCCCGACCGGGGCGCGCGCCCTGTTGGCGGCATGGGCATGGCCGGTCCTGCTCGCGGCGGCCGTGTGGCTTGGGCTGTTTTACAACCTGGGCGCGATCCCGCTGTTCGACGTGGACGAGGGGGCGTTCGGCGAAGCGACGCGGGAAATGCTGGTGCGGGGCGACTACGTGTCGACGTGGCTGAACGGCCAGCCGCGCTTCGACAAGCCGATTCTCATCTACTGGCTGCAGGCCGCGTCCGTGCGCTTGTTCGGCCTGGACGAATTCGCGCTGCGGCTGCCGTCCGCGCTCGCGGCCACGGCGTGGATCGCCGCGATTCACACGTTCACGCGCCACGTTGTCGACCGCGACACGGCCCGCGCCGCCGCGTTCATCGCGGCCACGAGCGCGGGCGTCGTCGTGATCGGCCGGGGCGCGATCGCCGATGCGCTGCTGAACCTGTTTCTCGCGCTGGCGCTGTTCGACGTCTACCGCGAGCTCGTCGACCCGCGGCCGCGCTGGCGCCGCCGCGCATTCTTCTGGATCGCGCTCGGCGTGCTGACGAAGGGACCGGTCGCGCTGCTCGTGCCGGCTGCGGCCAGCCTGCTCGCGTTCGGGCTGCAGCAACGGATGGCCGACTGGTGGCGCGCGGTGCGCGACCCGGCCGGCTGGCTGATCCTGCTCGGCGTCGCGGGGCCCTGGTATGCGCTGGAATACGCGGCCCGGGGCGATGCGTTCCTGGCCGGTTTTTTTATGCGCCACAATGTCGAACGCTTCCTCGTGCCGTTGCAAGGGCACGCGGGCAGTCCGTTCTTCTACCTGCCGGCGTTGCTGCTGCTCGTGCTGCCGTACACGGGTCTCCTGCTCGCCACGCTTCCCGGCATGCGGCGGCTGCGCGCGACACCGCTCGACACCCTGCTGTGGTGCTGGTTCCTGTTCGTGTTCGGCTTCTTCACGCTGGCGGGCACCAAGCTAACGCATTACCTGCTGTACGGCGCGACGCCGCTGTTCATCCTGATGGCGCGCCGGCGCCACACGCTGCGCAGTCGCGTGGCGGCACTGTTGCCGGCGCGCCAACAGGACTTTGTGTTATACACATCACCGAGCCCACCACACCGAGCTACA
>NZ_JBKYMO010000237.1:0-8784 GCF_047302915.1 Massilia sp. CT11-108
CGAGCAGCCACTGCGCTTCCGGAAAGCCGGCACGGGCCGCGTCTTCCAGCGCGCGCAAGGCCTTGGCGCGCTGGGCCGGCGTGCACTGGCCCTCGTTCAGCGCGCCCAGCACCAGTTGGGCATAGACGAGCCCGGCGCGCACGAGCCCGCCGTCGTAGGCCAGTTCATACCAGCCGGTGACGGGTTGCGGATTGTCACGCGCAAGATCGACCGGAATATGGTTCCCGATCAATTGCCATGCTTCAGCGCAACCCTGCTGTGCGGCGCGGTCGAGCCAGTGGAGGGCCGTGGGCAGGCTCTTCGGCAGCCCGGCACTGCCGAACAGGTAGAGCCGGCCCAGGGCCAGTTGCGAGTCGACGCGCCCGGCACGTGCGCCGCGGATGACCGCCAGTTCTTCACGGTTTGCCATCGTTCTTTTCTGGATGTTAGAGACGTCTACGAAATATCGCAGTCCAATTTCGCAAGCACAATGCACGAAGATACGTGAAGATCGCTTGCGTTGCGCTACTGATGAGCTCATGTGTCGCGCACTGCGGTAACAATGGACGTCGGATGGGCCAGAGTCTAAAGCCGCGGCGATGCGATTCGGCTACGATTCCAATGGCCTTTGAGCCCGCACAAACCCTGCCGTGGCACGGGGAGAGAATGATGATGTTTTGAAACTTAAACGAGCCTTAAGGTGTGCCCGGTTTCCCGAGGCGGCCGTTTCAAAAATACAACAGCACGATTGGATTTATTGGCTTTCGACCAAGTACAGCGGTCATAATTGACAAATCAGACAATCTTGACGCATTAAGCATTTAAGGTTCACACATCCGAGTGTTCAGCAACTAATAAAAATCTCAATGCTCTCTGGATTCCTTCGATTCACTTTTTAGGATAAAAATTAAGATGAAAAAAACCCTCGTGGCAGCCGCTCTGCTGGGCGCATTCGCCGGTGTGGCACAAGCTCAAACCGCTGTTCAAATCTACGGTAACATCGACGTCGGCATGGTCAAGCGCACCGACCAGACCCTGGCCATCGGCAAGCGTGCTTCGAACACCCTGGGCTTCAAAGGCACCGAAGATCTGGGCAACGGCCTGAAGGCACTGTTCCAGGTTGAAATGCGTTACGAGCCGGACACCGGCACCAACGAAAACAACGGCCGTCCGCTGTTCCAGGGCCAGACCCGCGTCGGTCTGCAGGGTGACTTCGGTATGGTCCGTCTGGGCCGTGGCCTGACCCCGTTCCAGGAAATCGTCGGTTCGTTCGAACCGTGGCACGGTCTGCCGACCCAGGCCGGCTTCTACACCGACATCTCGGTCGCCGGCTTCAACTCGGCTCCGCTGGACGTCGGCGGCAGCGGCCCGAACAACAACCGTGTCTCGAACGCGATCTTCTATAACTCGCCGGTCGCCAATGGCTTCCAGGTGAACGCTTCGTGGGCATCGAAAGAAGCCACCGGCGGCGGCGTGACCGGTATCGGCGCTGGCGCTGCCACCTACGCCGCGGGCGCACAGGCTTCGGCCAACCCGTTCTCGATCGCTGGTACCTACAACAACGGTCCGGCAGCAGCGATGCTGGCTTACGAGCGCAACGCCGTCGAATCGAAGGTCTGGTCGGTCGCAGGTTCGTTCTCGGTGACCCCGGAACTGAAACTGATGGGTACCTACTCGCACCAGAACATGGAGCACACCAACACCCAGCGTCCGACCATCAAGGGTGCTGAAATCGGTGCAACCTACGCTGTCGGCCCGGGCAAGCTGCTGGCTGGCTTCGGTCTGAAGAAGCAGGAAGAAAACGTCCGCCTGCACGACCTGATCACCCGTCAGTACTCGCTGGGCTACGAGTACAGCCTGTCGAAGCGTACGTACCTGTACGTCGATGCATCGCGCAAGACCAACGTCTTCAACCAGGCGACCGGCGCAGCTTCGGCTACCCCGACCGTCAACCACTACGACATCGGCCTGAACCACTCGTTCTAAGCTGACGCCGCGGGGGCAACCCGATACGTTGCTCTAAAAAGGGCGGACCAAGGTAACTTGGTCCGCCCTTTTTTATTTAGCTTTGATGCGGGCAATGCTGGGTTTTCATAAACTATGTTGGATTCGCTCGCGAACGACTACCAAATAAGGTACCGTTGCTCTTAAGCTTATCGCTCACCTTTTTTGGCGTAAGTATTAGTTGCACATGCGTTGGTGCGAACCTTCCTTACGAATCATGCTCTTCGTTTATTACACTCGAAATACGTTATTATTTTTGATCCATGGGCTACGTTCTTTCACATTACAAAAGCTTTAAGCGGCCTTTTCGTTCTCAATTAAGAAAAGGCCGGTTCCAAATATATATTTGGCGTCAAGCGCGGGCACTCTACTCGCAAAATGATTAAGGAGCATAATAAAGAGTGAAGCCATATAGCGTAGCACCGAGTTCATCACCTGATTTTTTAGCAATTAAGAAATGCATTCTTGATGACGCCAATCGAAAAGATTACTCTCGCCTTTCTCATTAAAAATACGAGACCAATCAAAAATATTAAGAATCGATGTTTTTATTGGACGTTTCTCATCCCAAAAAATGAGTGAGGAAAGCAATGACAATCCTTCATTCGACTGAATTCTCATGAGAGCCTCTTTGGCCTGAGCTTCAGTATCGAATGATATGTAATAAACCGTATCGTCGAAAACTACAGGTCGCCCTTCAATGGGACCAATAACTCTAAAACTTAAAGATTTGTATAAGGCACAAATCGCAACTTTCCACGGCCGAAAAGTATAGTCGCCAACACCGAAAACAGAAAATCTAGGATTTTTTGCATATATAGAACTACCGCGCGCATCCAAGGCAGCTCCATGGCGCTGTAAATACTCCCACGTTTTTGGTGCGACGGCACGAATATTAGATGTGTCCTCGCCAACTTTACGTTGAGTAACTAGGGCGTATTTATTCCGCCAGCCTTTATCACTACCAACATCCGATCCTTTTAATAAAGGAAATAAGTAATCAGACTCGACTTCCACCGTCTCGCCCAATCCGTTGATTAAGCTCGCTCCTGTCATAGTAAATTCCATGATAGAAGACGCATCATGCTTCACTCCCGAACGCCATTTTTGTGGGCTTTCGCCAATCAAATAGGAATATTTCTCGAACAAATCAATATCACCAATAGTTAGACCAAATCGATGTCCTACACGGCGTCCATACCCATCTTCAAGCCCCGAATATACGGTATAGTCGTAAGAAGACTCGCTTTCAACGTTCGATATTTGAATAACGAGAAGACAAGCATCTACTGCTGCATTAAAATGTTTCTTCGCATCGATCTTAATAAGAAAGGAATTTTTTACAAAATCCTTTTGCTTCTCTGCATGTGCGAGGACTTTGCGAGCAACTGCAGTCTTAACAAGCATAGCAATATCGCCATTCTGCCCCTTAAACCACCGAAGCACCTCTAATAGCATCCATTCAGATATATCGAAGTTTGCCTTGCCGCTTATAGCATCGAATCCGTTATGCCCTTGGAAATTAGATTTTTCTGGGAGGTTTGATCCACCAATAGCGCCAATACCGGAACTTGTGACCCATGGAAAGTTTCCTATGACGAGCTTCCGACCGCTAAGCCCAGCTATTTTCGCTTTCCAGTCGGTGGCAAAAAAATCAGCGCACTGCAATGTAATGCGTTCCGCGCCAACTACGTTTTGCAGTTTTTGCTTGAGTACATTCAAGTACGATTCGTTTATTTCGAACCCATGTATTGACTGCGCCTCACCAAAAACTTCTGATGCTGCACAAACAAAAGCCCCAACGCCGCAAGTGGGTTCGATAATGACATCAGGCCTAATACCTATATCAAATAATTTTTGACATACATTCAAAGCAAGGTTACCAGGGGTTTGAAAATCCCCGAACTCAATTTTACGTTTACGTTCAGACACCATTTAGACCCTGAAAATAGAAAAAATGCCACTAATCTGTCCTGCACTAGCAATTACGCGCTTATACTGGAGACGCCATTGTAGTGCCGGCGATATTGTCAAATAACCAACTTCCGGGATATTACGCATGACTTCGCCTGCCAAGATGCTTAACTCCATTACATCAGCGGTTAGATTTCTATCACTCATAAACGCCATAATGTCGTCTTGATTCCCGTGTTTCGACAATATATCTCGAATACCATAAGTCAGTTGAAAGTCTGCCGTTCTATTTTTATCAACAAAAACCGTATCAGTAATTCTTAAGGTCGCAGTACGTGTCTTAGGATCATCCTGTTTATCATATACGAAAACGATTAGCGAATACCCTAACCCATATACTTTCTGCCGAATTGATCTAAATGGACAAGATGACTGCGGCTGCCGAATACTTGTAACCTTCATATCGACGTTTAAGTCTGGGAAATCGAGACCGCTTGCTGCATTTCCTTGTTCAAAAATATATCCACGATCAACTAAATATTCGCGGAACTTGAGCTCAAGATATGTCCCAACAGCTTTTCCATCTGTAATACCAAAAAGTGAAGGCTCTGGATGCTCACTTTCCATACGAGAAAAGATCTCGGCCTCTTCGCAAAGCAAATTTATTGTTAATCTGGTCATAATTGTTTTCTACATTATGTCGCGAATTGTTACGCAGTTCGCTCACAAAGTGTATATTTTCCCCAAAAAATTTTTCCGAACTACAGTCTAACATTGCAGCACTGCATCTTTGCAGTTATTTGCAAAAATACAAGTTAGACAGAAAGAAACTTAGGTGGCTAAATGATGCGACGATGGCACAGTGCAGACAGGAAATCTGCGCCGACCCATTGCCGTCGGTTAAAATGAACTGTCTACCCATCTCGCAAGCCGCACATGACCGCCGCAACACTGGATTCCGCCGCCATCGCCCAATACCTGCTCGACCATCCGCAGTTCTTCGTGGAGCACGCCGCTTTGCTGGGCGAAGTAAAACTGTCGAGCCCACTTACGGGCCGCGCGGTGTCGCTGCAGGAACGCCAGATGGAAGTCATGCGCGACAAGTACCGCACCCTGGAACTACGCATGTCCGAGCTGGTGCGCCACGCCGAGGAAAACGCGGCCATCGCCAACCGGTTCCATGGCTGGACCCAGCAATTGCTGCGCACCCGCGTGCCGGGCGAGATCCCGACCGCCGTCGCCGACGGCCTCGTCAAGCATTTCATCGTGCCGCACGCCACGCTACGCCTGTGGAAACTGGCGCCCGAGCACGCCGACACGTGGTACACGAACGGCGTCTCCGAGGACGTGCGCCTGTTCGCCAGCAGCCTGCGCGCCCCGTACTGCGGTCCGAACAAGGACTTCGAGGCGGTGAGCTGGCTGGCAGGCGCCGAGCAGGACGGCGCGGACGCCGTGCGCTCGACCGTCCTGCTGCCGCTGCGCGCGAACGGCAGCGCCTTCGGCCTGCTCGTGCTCGGCTCGCCCGATCCGGAACGCTTCAGCGCCACGATGGCGACGGATTTCCTCGTCCACATCGGCGAGACGGCCAGTACCGCACTCGTCCCTCTGCTCGGCTGACATGGACACGCCGGCCGCCGACGACTGGACCGGCCGCTACCTGGCGGAGCTGAAAACGCAGCGCCAGCTGTCCGACCACACGATCGCCGCCTACCGCCGCGACCTGGCCGAACTGGCCCGGCTCACCGGCCAGGCCGACTGGGCGGCGTTGACCCATTTCGACATCCGCCGCGTCACGGCGAAACTGCATGCCGAGGGGCAGAGCGCCGCCTCGATCGCGCGCAAGCTGTCCGGCTGGCGCGGCTTCTTCGACTGGCTGTCGCGCCACGTTGCGCTGGCCGCCAACCCGGCCGACGGCGTGCGCGCGCCGCGCCGTCCCAAGCGCCTGCCCAAGGCACTGGCCGTCGACGATGCGGTCCAGCTCATGGAAAAAACGACGTCCGGCCATCCGGAACCCGCGGAGCTGTGCGACCGCGCCATGTTCGAACTGCTCTACTCGAGCGGCCTGCGCGTATCCGAGCTGGCCGGGCTCGACGTCCACCACGTCCCCGCCCGCGATGGCCAGCCGGCCTCGCTCGGCTGGCTGGAACTGGAGGCGCAGGAAGTGGTCGTCACCGGCAAGGGCAACAAGATGCGCCGGGTGCCCGTCGGCGGTCCGGCGCGCGCGGCACTGGAAGCGTGGCTGGCCGTGCGTCCGCCGGCGCGCGACGGCAGCCTCGCCCTGTTCCTGTCGGCGCGCGACACGCGCATCAGCCCCCGCGTCGTGCAATATCGCCTGAAAGCCCATGCGCAAAAGGCCGGCATGCCGGTCCACGTGCACCCGCACGTGCTGCGCCACTCGTTCGCGTCGCACGTGCTGCAATCCTCGGGCGACCTGCGCGCCGTGCAGGAACTGCTGGGCCACGCCAGCATCACCTCGACCCAGATCTATACGTCGCTCGACTTCCAGCACCTCGCCGCCGTCTACGACCGAGCCCATCCGCGCGCAAAGCGTAAGTAAGTGCTCCAGCGCAGGCAGGCACGGCATGCCGGGTGGTGACGATTCGTAAATTCCGGCATAATCTTCCGATTCCCTGCGGCCGGAACGGCGCACACCATTGGACAGCGACATATGGAATTGATCCCAAGCACTATCCTGACCGGCTTCCTCGGCGCCGGCAAAACCACGTTGCTCAACCGCATCCTGCAGGAAGAGCACGGCCTGCGCATCGCCGTCATCGAAAACGAGTTTGGCCAGGAAAACATCGACAACGAGATCCTCGTGCAGGACCCGAGCGAGCAGATCGTCGAAATGAACAACGGCTGCATCTGCTGCACCGTGCGTGGCGACCTGATCGTCGCCCTGACGAACCTGGCACGCAAGCGCGAAGCGGGCGAAATCAGCTTCGACCGCGTCGTCATCGAGACCACCGGCCTCGCCAATCCCGGCCCCGTGGCCCAGACGTTCTTCGTCGACGAGGAAGTCGGCGCGCACTACCTGCTCGACGCCGTCGTCACCGTCGTGGATGCCCGCCACGCCATGGACCAGCTGGACCGCCACGAGGAAGCCCAGCGCCAGGTCGGTTTCGCCGACAAGATCCTGCTGTCCAAGACGGACCTCGTGGACGCCGCCGCCGTCGAGGAACTGAAGGCGCGCATCCGCCGCATCAACCCGCGTGCACCGATCAGCACGTCGGACTTCGGCCGCGCCCCGATCAGCGACGTGCTCGACCTGCGCGGCTTCAACCTGAACGACAAGCTGGAGCTGGATCCCGCCTTCCTCACGACGGAAGAGGCGCACGACCATGGTCACGACCACGATCATGACCACGTCCACACGGAAGCGTGCGACCACAGCCACGACCACCATCATGGCCACCACAGCGACGACATCGCCGCGTTCGTCTTCAAGAGCGACCGTGCTTTCGACCCCGAACGTCTGGATCAATTCCTCGGCAGCATGGTCCAAGTATTCGGTCCAAACATGCTGCGCTACAAGGGCGTGCTGTCGATGGCGGGCGCGGATCGCAAGGTCGTCTTCCAAGGCGTGCATCAAATCATGGGCAGCGACCTCGGTGCAAAGTGGGCGGATGGCGAATCGCGCGGCAGCAAGATGGTGTTTATTGGTAAAAATTTACCGAAAGATGTCTTTATTCGCGGATTGGAACAGTGTTTGGTATAAACTACCCCGGTTCTATGGTGCTCTCATGCACCCTGTGGTTGAACGACTGAACAACGGTCACGGCAGCTCGCCCGGCGCACACACCGAAGCAATGGTAACCGCTGAGTTAGCTGATAAAATGGAAACTCTGTCGTATCAAAGGTAAGTGAAGTCATGACTAAAACAACGAAACCGAATACCGTTGCGCAGCCCGAAGAACGCCTCCTGACGGAAGAAGAAATTCGGGCCATGAGCGACGACGACTACATGAACCCGGCCCAGCTGGCGTTCTTCAAGAACCGCCTGCAGGAACTCGAAAAGGAACTGCTGAAAAACGCAGGCGAAACGACGGAACACCTGCGCGAAACGGTACTCGTTCCCGATCCGGCCGACCGCGCCACCATCGAGGAAGAGCACGCGCTCGAGCTGCGTACCCGCGACCGCGAGCGCAAGCTGCTCAAGAAGGTCCAGCAATCGCTGGCCTCGATCGAGTCCGGCGAATACGGCTGGTGCGAAGAGACCGGCGAACCGATCGGCATCCCCCGCCTGATCGCCCGTCCGACCGCGACCTTGTCGCTGGAAGCCCAGCAGCGCCGCGAGCTGAAGCAAAAGCTGTACGGTGACTGATCGCCGTACGCGCCGATGAAAAAGCATGCGCCCGTCGCATGCTTTTTTGTTTTTGGGGCCGGATTGGCCTAGGGTTCGTGCGCACGAATTATTTCCCATCGGATACACTTATCGGATTGCCGGCAAGTTGACGCAGCTCAGGCGTGCGCACCGCACCGTCCGCGCCGCCATGCTAATGTCTCGACCGGCAAACGGGCAGACAAGGACGGCATGGGACTCTTCGATTTCCTGAAGAAAAAAGGCGACGCACCGCTGGCGGGTGCGGACGCCCGCCCGCGCCCTGAGGATCCGCTGACCGCCGGCCCCGTCACGCGGCTTTCCCTCGATACCGAGGCGGAACGCGAGCGCCAGCGTGAAATCGCGCGCGCCACCGCGGCCAAGATCGACGCGATCGAACTGGAGATGGCCTCCGCCATCTTCGACGACGACGCCTGGGCCGGCACGACGCGCACGGCCACGAACAACGGCCAGACCGTCACGGTGCCGAACGGCTAGCGGACGCACGAGCACCACAACCCGAACACCAATAAAGGCCTGATGGGCAACCTGCAATAACGACCGAG
>NZ_JBKYMO010000238.1:0-8762 GCF_047302915.1 Massilia sp. CT11-108
GCCTGAACGATGCCGGCCGACTGCAGGTTGCCCGAATCCCCCGGGTCGGGCGTGCCGATGCCGCCGTCGCGGCCGCCATCGTTCAGGTTGCCCGTCGTGCCCGTCTTCCCGGCACTGCTGGTGCCTACACCGCTCAGCTCGTCATAGTTCCGGCCCTTCATGCCCTTGCCTTTGTACTCCTGGTTGCTCGGCATAATCGTCTCCTTGATCGGTACGTGAAATGCCATGGTAGGCCGCCTGTCGGGGCCGACAATCGGAGGAGGCGTCAGGCGATTGTAGGACCAGTCGGACAGGACTCGACAGTCATTCCTGGCGTCGCGGATTGGGAACGATTGCATGTCAAACATTGACAAAATATTCAATCCGTGGCGGAATCCATGGTCGGCCCGCAGTGTGGTCAGCATTTACGAAAAAAAAACAATGAGCAGAAGCAGTACAGGCAAGGTAAGGGGAACGGGGCGGACTACACTGGAAGAGGTGGCGGCGCACGCGGGCGTATCGACGATGACGGCATCGCGCGCCCTCAGCCAGCCCCAACTGGTGTCCGAGGCGACACGCACCAAGGTGGAGCAGGCGGTGGTGGAACTGGGCTATGTGCCCAACCGCGCCGCGCGGGCGCTCGCGTCGTCGCAGTCGCGCGTGATCGTGGCGCTCGTGCCGTCGCTGTCGAACGTCGTGTTCACGGCCGTGCTCGACGGTATCCATGACGCCATCGAACATGGGCAGTACCAGCTGCTGATCGGCAATACACGCTATTCGGATGCCGAGGAAGAAAAGCTGCTGCTCACCTACCTGCAGTCGAATCCGGACGGCATCCTGCTCTCCGGCCTCACGCACAGCCCGCAGGTCGAGCGCATGCTGGCCGCTTCGCGCATGCCGGTCGTGTCGATGATGGATCTCGCCGACGAACCGGGTGCACTCTCGGTCGGCTTCTCGCAGCACGACGCCGGCAACGCCATCACGCGCCACCTGATCGAGCGCGGCTACAAGCGTATCGTCTTCGTGGGCGCGCAGCTCGACGAGCGCACGCTGCGCCGCGCGGACGGCTACCGGCAGGCGATGCAGGCGGCCGGCCTGGCCGATCCGAAGCTGGAGATCATGGTTGCGGACCCGTCGACCATCGCCCTCGGCGCCGAGCTGATGCGCCAGGCACTGGACACGCTGCCGGATTGCGATGCCGTGTTCTTCTGCAACGACGACCTTGCGCACGGCGCCATCTATTATTGCCAGCGCCACGACATCCGCGTGCCGCAGGACGTCGCCATCGCCGGCTTCAACGACCTGCCGGCATCCGCCTGGATGGTGCCGTCGCTGACGACCATCGACACGCCGCGCTACCGCATCGGGTACGAGGCGGCGTCGCTGCTGCTCGACGTGATCGGCGGGAAGGAGCCGCGCGAGCGGCGGATCGATCTCGGCTTCACGTTGCGCGAGCGGGAAAGCACCTGATCCGGCCAACGGCCGCGAAAAAAAATCACCCGGTTGAGCTTTACATTTTCCGTGGAAACGTTACACTGTCAGCATTGCTTGTTAGCGCTACCAGACGGTGGCGCCGGCAGGCGGTGCGGGTGCGCGGGGGGCTGCGCACTCTTCAAATATCTCCTCTTAGGGACTGGTCGCTTGTCGCTTCCGGTCCTGTTTTTTTTGGCCGTCATCGCGCCAAGGCCCAGGATCACCCCCGTCAGCAACATCGTCGGCGCGCCCGGCTCCGGCACGGGCGGGGGCGTGATCGGATCCAGCCGCACCGGCCGGCACACGTCGCTCGTACGACAGGCGTAACCGAGGATTTGCCGTGAATCGTTGATGCCGAGCGCCGTCGCCACGGTCCAGCCCAGTGCCGGATCGACCAGCGCATTGAGGTCCAGCAGCCTGCCGTCCGTGTACAGGAAACCGTGGCGGGAATCGATGTCGTCATCGAACGTCGAATAGCCGACCACCTGTCCGAGGTTGTTGATGTCCCACGTGCCCGTGTAGCGGCCGCCGAAGTCGCCGAGCATCGTCACCGTGCCGTCCGTGTAGAGAAAGGAGTGGGCGACCTGGGCGGTGTCCACGACGGCGCCGATGACCTGGCCGCGGTCGTTGATGCCTTGCGCGAAGCTCGCGGCGCCGCCGAAATCGCCGAGGTCCGTCATCACCCCATCGCGATAGACGAACGCATGGTAGCGCGATGCGTCGCCACCGAACGTCGAGGCGCCGACCACGTGGCCCGCGTCGTTGATGCCGATGCCGTATGAAACATCGCCGCCGAGCGTGCCGAGATCCCGCATGCCGCCATAGCCGGCCAGGATGGCATGCGTCCGGTCTGCGGCGGTGGTCGCCGAGCCGGTCACCTGCCCGGTGTCGTTGACGCCGAGGCCGATGCTGGAGCTGCCTCCGGGCAGCGTGCCCAGGTCGCGCATCGTACCGCCGGCGTAGAGGAAGGCGTGACCGGGACGGTTGGCCGGCGCGACGTCGCCCGTGACCATGCCGTTGTCGCTGAGGGCGTAGCCAAAGCTGCGCGTGCCGCCGAGGGCGCCGAGGTCGCGCACGTCGCCGTTCGTGAAGAGAAACGCATGCGAGCCGCCGGGAACCGGCATCACGCCGGTCATCTGTCCGGCATTGTTGATGGCGCTGGCCTGCAGCCACTCCGGCAGGATGGTCAGCGTGTACAGCGGTTCGGCGCCTGCCGTCAGAGCGGCGAAGCACGGAACGACGAGGCAGATTCGGATGCGCATGGCGATCTCCAGGAAACGGATCGCGTCCCGGCCGGGACGGATACGCTTTCGATCACGCGCGAGGCAAATCGTTACACGGACAGGTGCATGCCCGGTCCGTGCCGCCTGGCGCCGGCCTTCAGGGCACGGTCACCTCGACGCGATACGTGCGGCCCGCTTCGATGCCGCCGATGCGCGCTTCCGGCAGCGTCTGCCCGTCGCACACGACCGTCGTCCGCCCGACCGCGCCGCGCGTCACGCTGACGTCGAACGTGGCGCCGCGGAACACGCGGCGGACGCGCATGGACGGCCAGTGCGACGGCAACTGCGGATTCACGACGAGGCCTGCCGCATCGCCCTTCAAACCGCACAGGCCTTCGACGATGGACCGGTAGACCCAGGAAACGGTGCCCGTGTTGAACAACTGGCTCGAACGGCCGGCCGTGCGCGGGTATTCCTTCCACGCGCCGCGGTAGTAATTCGGGATGAACACGGGAAGCTGCCCGCGCCGCAGGTAGTCGTCCTCGCCCGGGCCCGGAATCATCTTGCGCAGCGCGTCCCATGCGCGGTCCGGCTGCGCGATCGTGTACAGGCTGTAGATGTAGAACACGGACGCGTGGTTGTACACGGCGCCGTTCTCCGCCGATCCCGGGTGCTTCTGCGTGACGCGGCCCACGTCCTCGCGCATCGCGGAATAGGGCGGGGCGAACATCTGCACGCCGTACGGGGTGTCGAGCTGGGCGTCGATCTCCGCCAGCATCGTCGCGCGCTGCTTCTCGTCCGGCGCGCCGCTGAGGAACGCCCAGCTCTGCGGATTCAAATAGATGCGGCCTTCCTTGTCGGCGCTGACCCCGAAGATCGCGTCGTCGTCCGTGATGCCGCGGGCGTACCACGCGCCGTCCCACAGGTGCAGGTTCGCCGCCGTGTTCATGTCGAGCGCGCCCCCGCGGAAGTGCTCGGTGCGCCAGTCGTCGCCGCGTGCCGCGCACACGTCGGCCCACAGGTTCAGCGCGTACGCGGCGGCCACCGTCAGCCAGCCGGACACGCCGCGGCCCTTGTACCCGACCATGTTCATCGGATCGCACCAGTCGCCCTGTTCGATGTAGGAGAGGCCGCGGTGGTCGCGCTTGTGCAGCAGCCAGTCCATCGCCATCGAGATCCGTTCGTACGCCGTGAGCGCCATGCCGTCGTGGCCCGTGACCGGTTCGTCGAGGATCGCATAGTCGCCCGTCTCGTCGAGGTAGGCCTGCAGGCACACGGGCAGCCACACGCAGTGGTCCGTGTGCGGCACCTGGTTGATGTACTTGAGCTCCGCGCCTTCGAACAGCAGGATCCCGTCCGGCATCGCACCGTTCGTACCCTGTTGCGACAGCGCGTGCAGGAACGCGGCGCGCGCGACGGCGGGCTTGATGAACGCCATCCCCATGTTGTCCTGCAGGTAGTTCCGCGTCTGCGGGTCCGTGCTGAGACGGTTGACGTCGCCGTGATAGAACACCTGGCGCGCGAGCCAGCGGTTGACGAAGTTGTCGAATTCCGCGTCCGGCGTCTCGACCTGGACGCAGCCCGCGCCCTGGTCCGCATACGCCGCATAGTCGCGGGCCGCGGCGGCAAACTGCTCGGCGCCGAGGTAGCGCCGTTGCATGGACGCGATCTCGGCGTCGTCGAACGCGGGGCCGAACAGGAAGCGGCGCGTCACGGCGGCGCCGGCATCCAGCGCGAGCCGATACTGGACGACCGCGACGGGCGTTTCGTAACGGGCGTCGCCGCCGGCCAGGCGTTCGTTGCGCAGCGCATCCGGCGCATGCAGGCCGCCTTCGCCTTCGAACTGGCCCTGGTTCGTTTCCCACGCGTCCGGCGCCGTCTCGCACAGGAAGTAGGTCCTGTCCTTGAAATCCTTGTTCTTGAAATAGTCCTGCAGCTTCTGGTACGGCGTCACGCTGGAGGCGACGATGCCACCGAGTTCGGCGCGGTATTCGGCCGACTGGTTCATCCACGACATGTAGCCGATCGTGAAGTAGGGGTAGACGCTGACCTTGCGCGGCCGGCCGCTGACGTTCGTCACGGTGAGGGTCCACAGCTCGGCCACGTCGTCGACCGGGACGCCCAGGCGCAGGTCGATGCGGATGCCCAGCTTTTCGACGGTCCACGCGAGGTCGTCGCGGCCGACGGAAAAGCTGAAACGGTCGGGCGCCGCGCGCACGGGTTCGTGCGGGGCCGAGAAGATCTCGCCCGTCTCTTCGTCCTTCACATAGAAGAAGCGGCCCGGGTGGTGCGCGTAATAGGCCTGCTCCGGCTGCATGAAGGTCTTCGCCTCGAGGTTCGGCGCGTGCGAGTACTTGGCGGGCTCCGGCTGCATGAACTGGGCGGTGGCGTAGCCGCGGCACGTCACCTGGATCATCATCCGGCGGTTCCACAGGAAGCCGCCGGCGTTCGGCATGGCGGTCGGGCTCGCGAGGTCGTAGCGTGCGCCGTTCTCGGTCGGTTGCAGCATGGTCTTTCCTTGTCGTTGTTATTCGCGTTGTTTATTCGATGGGCGGTTTGCGGGCGGCCAGGTCGGCCTGGATTGCCGCGAGCTGCCTGGCATTCAGGTTATAGAAGCACATCACGGCGACGGCGGCGACGGCGAACGCCGCCGGGATGAAGGACATGAGCCACACGATCCCTTCGCGCGACCCGGTGGCCTGCACGGCGTTGGGGACGTAGCCGAGCGCCGTGAACACGGACCCGATCACGGCGACGGCGACCGCCGTGCCCAGCTTTTGCGAGAACGTGGCGGCGGCGAACGTCATGGCGGTGGCGCGGCGGCCCGTGCGCCACTCGTTGTAGTCGGCCGTATCGGCATACATCGAGAACGCCAGCGGCGACTTCGGCCCCAGCACGAGACCCATCGCGCCCTGCAGCACGAACATCAGCCACACCTGGTCCGGCGGCACGACGTAGAACGCGGCGGACAGTACGGCGGTCGCGCTCATCAGCATGATCATCAGGGTCTTCTTGTCGATGAAGCGGGTGAGCAGCGGCGTGAGGGCTGCACCGATCGCGGCCGTCACCATGTAGGTCGGCACGAAGGTGCGCATCAGGTCCGGGCGCTCGACGACGTATTTGAAGTAATAGGCGGCGCTGGCGGTGCGCAGCGTGATCGTCACCATGATGATCAGGGCGAGGAAGAACAGCACCACCCACGGCCGGTTGCCCGCGAGGTCGCGCACGTCGCGCCACACGGCGTTCTTCTGGCCCGGCGGCGGCGCGATGCGCTCGCGCGTATTGAAGAAGGTGAGCACGAACAGCAGCGACGCGGCGACGCCCCACAGCAGCATCGTCAGTTGCCATCCGCGCTGTTCGTTGCCGGCGCCGAGCCAGCGCACGAGGTCGGGCGTCGCGGCCGTCACGAGCGTGCTGCCGGCGAACGCGAAGATGAAACGCAGGCCGTTGATGGTCGAGCGCTGCTGCGGATCGGCCGACATCACGCCGGACAGCGCGTTGTACGGGATGTTCACGCAGGTGTAGCAGACCATCATCAGCAGGTACGTCCCGTAGGCCCACGCGAGCTTGGCGTCGCCTTCCAGGCCGGGCGTCGTGTACGTGAGGACCGCGGCGCCGGCCAGCGGGACGCACATCCACACGAGCCACGGACGGAACTTGCCGAAGCGGCTGTCCGTGCGGTCGGCGGCGGCGCCGATCATCGGGTCGGTGAACGCGTTGATGATCTTAATCGTCGACATCATCGTCGCGGCCGCGGCGGCCGAGATCCCGAACGTGTCCGTGTAGAAGATCAGCAGGAAGGTGGCGACATTGGTCCAGTAAAAATTGAAACCCATGTCGGCCACGCCGTAGGCGAGCTTTTCGCGCCAGGGCAGCGGCGCCGCCGCCGCGGGTGTGGCTGCGGCGGCGGCCCGGGGCAGGGCGGCCGTCATCGGACTGCTCCGGCGGGATGAAGGAATGCGGCCATCTGTGTCTCCGGTCATTGTATTGATAGCGCTAACACCGGCGAGTATGCCGCGCGCCGGGAGTCATGTCAATCGCCCGGATACTTCACGCCGGTCTGGGCCCGGATCTCGTCCAGCACGCCCATCAGGTGCAGGGTCTGCTCGTGCGTCATGGCCGGGCTTTCGATCAGGCCTTCGGCCCAGCAGCGCTGCGCCTCGATCGCCTCGTGCACGTAGCCGTTGCCGAGATACGGCGTCGGGATGATGCGAGCCGGTTCGTCGGCCAGCATGAGGGTGAGGGTGGGCGGACGGTGGAACGGCGCGTCCAGGCGCAGCTGGCCGTGGCGGCCGGACAATGTGAGGAGACCCGGCGTGCGCGCCTTCAGCGAGCAGGCGCAGGTGGACAGCGCGCCGCCCGCGTGGCGCAGGGTGAACACGGTCTGCAGGTCGACGCCGGTCGGCCCCAGTTCCGCCTGGGCGCGCACGGATTCCACGGCGCCGAGCAGGTAGGCTGTGATCGACAGCGGATAGATGCCGACGTCGAGCAGCGCGCCGCCGCCGAGGGCCGGATTGAACAGGCGCGCTTCCGGACCGCCCGACGCGACGAAGCCGAAATCGGCGCTGGCCTGCGACACCTCGCCCAGCACGCCGGAGGCGAGGATGCGTTTGACTTCGTCCAGCGCGGGCATGAAGCGCGTCCACATGGCTTCCATCAGGAATACCTTGCGGCTGCGCGCGAGGGCCACGACCTGCCCGGCCTGCGCGCGGTTCAGCGCGAACGGCTTTTCGCACAGCACACCCTTGCCGCCGGCGAGCATCGACAGCGCGTTCTCGGCATGCATGGCGTGCGGCGTGCCGATGTAGACGAGGTCCACGTCGGCGCAGGCGGCGAGGCTGTCGTAGCCTTTCAGGCGCAGGGGAATATGGAATTCGTCGGCGAATCCGGCGGCCGTCGCGGGGTCGCGCGAGGCGACGGCGGCGAGCGTGGCGCCCGGCGTGTCGCGCAGGGCCGTGGCGAAATCGCGGGCGATCCGGCCGGTGCCGAGGATCCCCCAGCGTACGTTGTTCGTCATGTGTGCTCCATCTGATAGGGGTGGAAAAAGCGGGGCGGGCCATTCTGGAGGATGGCCTAAAAGCGGGCTACCTGTCTATCTTGACAGGTCTTTGATGACATTTTGTTATCGATGATTGCGTTATACTATATTGCGGTCCCTCATCGACTGGAAAGGAAAGCCATGGCTGCACAGTCCCCGCGCGCGGATGCGAGCGCATGGTGCCGGCCCCTGTTCGACGGGACGCAGCTGTCCATGCTGGTCTGCGACCCCGTGTCGCAGGAAATCCTCGACGCCAACGATGCGACGCTGGCGCTGCTCGGCCATACCCGCGACACGCTGCTGGGCATGCGTCTGCCCGAGCTGTACGCGCGCGATGAGGGCGACGCCGATGCCCTGCGTCCAGATACCTGCCGCCTGCATTCGCACGTGCGCCACATCGCGGGCGCGCGCGGCGAGATCCACCACGCCATCCTGCAGCGTTGCGCCATCGAATACGGCGGGCGCGACGCCGTGCTCGTCGTCCTGCAGGACGTGACGCGCCACGTCGAGGCCGAAGTCCAGCTGCGCGACACGCAGGACGAGTTGCTGCGCGCGCAGGCGCTCGCGCTGATCGGCAACTGGATCTGGGACGCGGCCAGCGATTCGCACGTGACGTCGTCGCCGGAAGGGTACCGGATCATGGGCTTCCGCCCGGACGAGAGGCCCGTGTCGACGGCGGAGATCTACGCCCGCATCCACCCGGACGACCGGCCCATGGCGGAGCGCGCGCGCGAGCGGGCGCTGCTCGACCCCGATTACAAGTACGACGTGGAGTTCCGCCTGATCCGGCCGGACGGCGAGGTGCGCTGGCTGCATTCCGTGGCCGAGGTCCGGCGCGACGCGACGGGCCGCGTCGTCAAGATGCTGGGCCTCGTGCAGGACGTCACGGAGCGCCGCCGCGCCGAGGAAAACGTGCGCCGCCTGGCATACTACGACACGGTGACGGGCCTGCCGAACATGAACCGGTTCGAGAACGAGGTCGACGATCAGGCAGGCCAGCCGCGCCGGGCCGCGTCCCCGGCCCGCGCCGCGGCGCAGCTGGATCAGCC
>NZ_JBKYMO010000239.1:0-8757 GCF_047302915.1 Massilia sp. CT11-108
GCGAATACAGGACTTTCGCGCAGCCGGGCTGGGTCGCCCTCGGTGGCCACGGCCGCGCGAAAGTCCTGTATTCGCTCGCGCGCCTGCTGCAGAAGCACGCGCGCCTGTTCGCCGTGCTCGAGACGCTGGACAACGGCAAGACGATCCGCGAAACGCGCGACGCCGACCTGCCGCTGGCCGCCCGTCATTTCTACCACCACGCCGGCTGGGCCCAGCTGCAGTCGGAAGAATTCGCGGACTACCGCGCCGTCGGCGTCGTCGGCCAGGTCGTCCCGTGGAACTTCCCGCTGCTGATGCTGGCGTGGAAGGTCGCGCCGGCGCTGGCCGCAGGTAACACCATCGTGTTCAAGCCGGCCGAGTACACGTCGCTGACCGCCTTGCTGTTCGCCGAGATCTGCCAGCAGGCGGGCGTGCCGGCGGGCGTCGTCAACATCGTCACGGGCGACGGCCGCGTGGGCGAGGCGATCGTCAACCACCCGGGCATCGACAAGCTGGCGTTCACCGGCTCGACGGAAGTGGGCCGCATCATCCGCAAGGCTACGGCCGGCACCGGTAAAAAACTGTCGCTGGAACTGGGCGGCAAGTCGCCGTTCATCGTGTTCGACGACGCCGACCTGGATGCGGCCGTCGAAGGCCTCGTCGACTCGATCTGGTTCAACCAGGGCCAGGTCTGCTGCGCCGGTTCGCGCCTGCTCGTGCAGGAAAGCGTCTACCCGCGCTTCATCGAGAAGGTCAAGGCGCGCATGCAGAACCTGCGCGTCGGCTCGCCGCTCGACAAATCGAACGACATCGGCGCGCTCGTCGATCCGGTGCAGCAGCAGCGCATCCACGGCCTCGTGGAAGCCGCGCGCGCCGAAGGTTGCGAGATCTGGCAGCCGGCCGGTGAAACGCCGGTCGCCGGCTCGTGGTACCTGCCCACGTTGATCACGGGCGCGTCGACGTCGGCCACCGTGGCGCAGACGGAAATCTTCGGCCCCGTGCTCGTCGCATCGAGCTTCCGCACGCCGGGCGAAGCCGTGCAACTCGCGAACAACACCGTGTACGGTCTCGCGGCCTGCGTGTGGAGCGAATCGATCAGCCTCGCGCTGGACGTCGCCCCGCAGATCAAGGCCGGCGTCGTGTGGATCAACACGGCGAACCAGTTCGACGCAGCATGCGGTTTCGGCGGCTACAAGGAATCGGGCTTCGGCCGCGAGGGCGGCAAAGAGGGCATGGTCGAGTACCTGGTGCCGCTGGCGGAAGATGCGCGTCCGGCCGCACCTGTCGTCGCAGCTCAGTTGGAGCACAAAGGCAAAGTGAAGCTGGCGGGCGGCGACAGCCCGTTTGCCGTCGACCGCACCGCGAAGCTGTACATCGGTGGCAAGCAGGCGCGCCCGGACGGCGCGTACAGCCGCGCGATCCATGGCGCCGGCGGCGAGTTCCTGGCCGACGTGGGCGAGGGCAACCGCAAGGACATCCGCAACGCCGTCGAGGCGGCGCACAAGGCGTCCGGCTGGGCGAAAGCGACCGCGCACAACCGCGCGCAGGTGCTGTACTACATCGCGGAAAACCTGGCGATCCGCGCCGACGAATTCGCCGCGCGCATCTTTGCGCAGACGGGCGCCAAGGATGCGGCACGCGAAGTGCAGGCATCGATCGAGCGCCTGTTCTACTGGGCCGCATGGGCCGACAAATACGATGGCCTGGCGCACCAGCCGCCGATGCACGGCATCACCGTCGCGCTGAACGAACCGGTGGGCGTGATCGGCATCGTGTGCCCGAACGAGAACCCGCTGCTGGGCTTCATTTCGCTCGTCGCGCCGGCGCTGGCGCTGGGCAACCGCGTCGTGGCGGTGCCGTCGGAAGCGCATCCGCTGTCCGCGCTGGACCTGTACCAGGTGCTCGACACGTCCGACCTCCCGGGCGGCGCGCTGAACATCGTCACGGGCAGCCACGACGAGCTGGCCCGCACGCTGGCGTCGCACTTCGACGTGGATGCCGTGTGGCGCCACGATGGCTCGGCGGAAGGCTGCGCGGAAGTCGAGCGCCTGTCGGCCGAGTCGCTGAAGCGCACGTGGACGGGCGGCGCGAAAGGACGCGACTGGTTCGATGCGAAGCAGGCGGGCGGGCGCGCGGTGCTGCAGCACGCGAGCCAGGTCAAGAATGTGTGGATTCCGTACGGCGTTTGAGGCCCGGAACCCCGAGCCCGTCATTCCCGGGCAGGCGGGAATGACGTTTTGAAGACAGTATCCAAAACGGGATAAACCTATGTTCCTTCCCCAAGAAATCGTCCGCAAAAAACGCGACGGCGGCACCTTGACCGCGGAAGAGATCCGCTTCTTCGTGCGCGGCATCCCCGACGGCAGCGTCACCGAAGGCCAGATCGCCGCGCTCGCGATGGCCGTCTACTTCAACGACATGACGATGGACGAGCGCGTCGCGTTCACGCTCGCGATGCGCGATTCCGGCCAGGTCATGGAGTGGAAGTCGCTGGACCTGCCCGGTCCCGTCGTCGACAAGCACTCCACGGGCGGCGTGGGCGACGTCGTCTCGCTGATGCTCGGCCCGATGATCGCGGCATGCGGCGGCTATGTCCCGATGATTTCCGGCCGCGGCCTCGGTCACACGGGCGGTACGCTGGATAAATTCGATTCGATTCCCGGCTATTGCACCGTGCCAGATCCGGAACTGTTCCGCAAGATCGTCAAGGAAGTCGGCGTCGCCATCATCGGCCAGACCGCGCAGCTGGCGCCGGCCGACAAGCGTTTCTACAGCATCCGCGACACGACGGCGACCGTGGAATCCGTCGCCATGATCACGGGCTCGATCCTGTCGAAGAAGCTGGCGGCGGGCCTCGACGCCCTCGTCATGGACGTCAAGGCCGGCAGCGGCGCGTTCATGCCGACGTATGAAAAATCCGTCGAGCTGGCGGAGTCCATCGTCCACGTCGGCAACGGCGCCGGCACGCGCACGTCGGCGATCCTGACCGGCATGAACGAGTCGCTGTGCCCGGCGGCCGGCAATGCCGTCGAGGTGCGCGTCGCGATCGACTACCTCGCCGGCAAGTCGCGCCCGGCACGCCTGCACGAGGTGACGATGGCATTGTGCGCCGAGATGCTCGTCATCTCCGGCCTCGCCGCGACCGACGAGGCAGCGCGCGCCAGGCTGCAGCACGCGCTGGATTCGGGCGAAGCGGCCGAGCGTTTCGCGCGCATGGTCAAGGCGCTGGGCGGTCCGGCCGACCTGATGGACAATCCGGACGCGCACCTCGCGAAGGCACCGATCGTCGTGCCGGTGCCGGCGCTCGAATCGGGTTATGCGTACGCGACGGATTGCCGCGGCCTGGGCCTGGCCGTCGTCGGCCTGGGCGGCGGGCGTATCCGTCCACAGGATCCGATCGACTTCGCCGTCGGCCTCACCGACCTCGTCGAGCTGGGCACGCAACTGGAGGCGGGCCAGCCGCTGGCGCTCGTCCACGCACGCACGCGGGATGCCGCGGAACGCGCCGTGCGCGAAGTGCAGGCGGCGTACCGCATCGCGGCCGAACAGCCTGCCGCGCAGCCGATGATCTACAAAACGATTCGCCCATAAGACGACATCAACCGTCGCTCCCGCGCAGGCGGGAGCCCAATTCGTCGGCGTCTCGACTGCGCAAGCAACCTTGGGTCCCCGCTTTCGCGGGGACGACGTTCGGGAGTCCCCATGAAATACAAAAAACTGATAGCCGAAGCCCGCGCCGCGCGCGAACTGGCATATGTGCCTTATTCGCGCTTCAAGGTGGGCGCCGCGCTCGAGACGAAGGACGGCCGCGTGTTCCGCGGCTGTAACGTCGAGAACGCATCCTACGGCCTGTGCAACTGCGCCGAACGCACGGCATTCTTTTCCGCCATCGCCCACGGCTACGTGCCGGGTGACTTCACGGCGCTGGCCGTCATCGGCGACACGGATGGCCCCATCGCCCCGTGCGGCGCCTGCCGCCAGGTGATCCTGGAACTGGGCGGCAACGACTTGCCCGTCGTGCTGGCGAACCTGAAGGGCGACGTGATGGAGACGACCGCGGCCGCGCAGTTGCCGAACGCGTTCGGCGGGCGGGATCTCCAGAAGTCCTGAGCGCACGGTTCAGCGCCGTTTAAGGCAATCTTGCCCGGATGCTGTCAAACTTGAATTCAAGGACAGGCCCACAACATGTGGGCTATCCGACCATTCAATGGAGCAGATGTCATGAGCCCGCAAGATTCGCAGATGTTGCACGATTTCCTGAGCCAGTTGATCCAGGCCCGCGGCATCCAGAAAGACCCGGAAGCGGAGGCCCTGATCCAGCGCGCCGTGGCCCAGCAACCCGATGCTGCCTATCTGCTGGTGCAGAGGGCGTTGCTGCTCGAACAGGCGCTGAACAATGCCAAGGACCGCATCGCCGGGCTGGAAAGCCAGGTGCGTTCCGGTCAGCAAGGTGGTGACGGCGGTAAATTCCTCGACGCAAATTCCTGGGGCAATAGCGGCAGGTCGCAGCCGGCCCAGTCCTACCAGCGCGATACCCAACAGCCTTATCAATCCCAACCGCAATATCAGCCGCAGTATCAGCCGCAGTATCAGCCGCAGTATCAGCCGCAGTATCAGCCGCAGAATCAGCCGCAATACCAGTCGGCGCCGTCGTCCGGCTTCCTGCGTGGCGGCTTCGGCGGTACGCTGGGTTCGATCGCCGCGACGGCGGCCGGTGTCGCGGCCGGTGGCTTCCTCTTCCAGGGCCTGGAAAACATGTTCGGCCACCATGACCACGGCGGCAACCGCTTGCTGAACAGCGACGATCCGAGCAACAACCTGTTCAACGACCAGTCCGGCAGCGCGCTGGCGGACCAGGCGGGGCTGGGTGACGTGGACCGTGTGCTGGACAATGGCTCGTCGGAAGGGTTGTTCGACAGCAGCGTCGACAACGGCAGTATCGACGGCGGGCAGGGCTTTTTTGACGGGGATGGGTCGGACGAAGGCTTGTTCAGCTGATCACGAGTTCGTCAGGAACAGGTCTTCCGGCTTCCACGGATCATACGTCCCCACGTTCCACACGTGGCCCTCGAGGTCGCGGCACATGAAGCCGCGGCTCCCGAATTCCGTGTCGCTCGGTTCCTGCAGGATGATGGCGCCGGCATTGCGTGCGCGCTCGCACACGCGGTCGGCGTCGTTCACCTGCAGGTAGACGGTCTGGGTCTGGCGGCCCTTGATCTCGTCCGGCTGCACGAGCACCTTGCCATATTCTCCCTCGTCGCTGACCGAGCCCAGCATGATCATGCCGTCGCCGAGCGTCAGTTGTGCGTGGGCGATGGCGCCGTCGATGCCGGGTACGGCGACCTGGCAGGCGAAGCCGAAGACTTCGCACAGCCAGTCGATGGCGGCCGGGGTGTCGCGGTAGCGCAGGCAGGGGATGGCGATCGAGGGCATGGCGGTCTCCTATGGGATGGATTCACATCTGCTGGAACAGATTGCCGTGATTGCGGCTGACCTCGAGCTCGCCCGGATAGCCGCGCACCTTCAGCATCTGGCGTCCGCGCAGGTCGCGTTTCACTTCGGCGATGGCGTCCACGCGCACGAGCGTCGAGCGGTGGATGCGCCAGAACTCGTCCGGGTCGAGCTCGTCCAGCAATTCCTTCAGCGTCTTGCGGATCAGAAATTCGGCGGCGGCCGTCTGCACCCGCGTGTATTTTTCGTCCGACTGGAAGAACAGGATCTCGCGCGTGCTCACCATGCGCAGGCTCGCTCCGACCTGGGCCTGGATCCAGCGCAGGTAAGTCGGTTTGTCCGGCTTGCCCTTGTTCTCCAGCAGGGTGGTCAGCTTCGCCAGTTGCTGGCCGATGTCCTGCGGGGGCGCGGCCTCGGCCGACGAACGCTTGCGCAGGCGCGCCTGCAGCCGCGCGCACGTGGTCGCGAGCCGTTCGGCCGACACGGGTTTCAACAGATAGTCGAGCGCGCCCTGTTCGAAGGCGTCCAGCGCGTACTGGTCGTAGGCCGTGGCGAACACGATGTGCGACCGCTCGTACAGCCGCCGCGCCGCCTCGATGCCGGACAGGCCCGGCATGCGGATGTCGAGAAAGGCGATGTCGGGCCGGAATTGCTCTCCCAGCTCGACGGCTTCCACGCCGTTCGCGGCCTCGGCGACGATCTGCAGGTCCGGCCACGCCTGTTGCAGGCGCGCGCGCAGCAGGTCGCGCATCGGGGCTTCGTCGTCGGCGATCAGGGCGGTGACCATGTCAGGCATCCTCCATCATCTTGTAGGGCAGCCGGATCGTGGCGCAGGCGCCGCCGCCCGGCGGGGTCGAGATGTCCAGCGACGCTTCCGCGCCGTACAGCAGTTGCAGGCGCTCGCGGATGTTGGCGAGGCCGACGCCGTCGTCCGCGTGCGGGTCGATGCCGACGCCATCGTCGCACACTTCCACGTGCAGGTCAGCCCCCACCACGTGGGCGCGCACGGCGACGGTGCCGCCTTCGATCTTCGGCTCCAGGCCGTGCTTGATGGCGTTCTCGATCAGGGTCTGCAGCATCATCGGCGGAAACGGGGCGCTGCCGAGGAAGTCGGGCACGTCGAAGCGCACGTTGAGCCGTTCCTTCATCCGCGCCTGCATGATGGCAAGGTAAGCCCGCGACAGCTCGACCTGTTTGCCCAGTGTCGCGCCGCCGCGCTGGCGCATCTGCGGCAGGGTCGAGCGCAGGTAGTCGATCAGGTGGGCGTGCACGCGCGCCGCTTCCTTCGGGTCCGTCTCGATCAGCTGGCCGATCAGGGCCAGCGTGTTGAACAGGAAATGCGGTTCGACCTGGGCCTGCAGCGCGGCCATCTGCGCCTCCATCAGGCGGCGTTCCAGCGTGGCGACGTTGGCCTGTGCCGTCGCTTCGCGCGCCATCAGCTCCGCCTTGCGCTTGCCGCCCGCCAGCACCTTGACGGCGAACGAGATGAAGATGTACCAGAAACCCGGCTCGGGCGTGTTCACGAGCTGGAAGAAGACCACGACGAAGAACCACGTCAGGAACAGCTGGCGCCATTCGACGACGGCGAGCCAGTCGAAGAAGCGCCACCACACCTTGCTGGCTTCGTGGAAGGCGTCGCGTACGAAGTCGAGTACGCGGTTGATGTCGCTGGCGCGCATGATGCTCTCCTGCTTATTTCTCGCGGTGTGTGCGGCGGTGGTCCACGACGAATGCGCCGATGACCACCTTGATGCCCATGAACAGGACGAACAGGAACAATGCGAGCGGCAGGATGCTGATCACGAAGGCGAGGGCGATGCAGCACGCCAGCATCGCGGGCCACGGCATCACGGCGATGGCGCGCACGGTGCGGCGGCAGGCGTCGACGATGTCGCGGGCGAGGTCTTCCAGCGTGGCGCCGAAGCTGCGGTGGTAGGTCCTGGTCATGATGACTCCTTGCGGTTGGAATTTGTTTCGATGGAGTCACTCTACATCCCTGCAGGCATCGTGGCCACGGGGTACCGACGAACTGCCGAAAATGCGGGATGACTGGTCGTGCGGCCGGATGGACGGGAGCGTCTGGACCCCGTCGGTCCGGCGTAATATGATGTCGTCCATGAAACTTTTACGCCTGCCATGAGCCGCACCGGACGCCTGTTCCAATTGATGGACGCCCTGCGCGGCCACCGCCGCCCCGTGACGGCCAGCGCCCTGGCCGAGCGCCTTGGTGTATCGGAACGCACGATCTACCGCGACATCCAGACGCTCGTGCAACTGGGCGCGCCCGTCGACGGCTCGGCCGGTGTCGGCTACGTCTTGCGCACGGGCTTTTTCCTGCCGCCGCTGATGTTCGACGCCGACGAGCTGGAAGCCCTCGTGCTGGGCGCGCGCTGGGTGCGCCAGCAGGGCGATGCGGCGCTGTCCGACGCGGCCGACCGCTCCCTGGCCAAGATTGCGACGGCCACGCCGCGCGACCTGCGCGACCACATGGCCGAGATGAGTTTGTGGGTGCCGGCCTTTCCGGAAGCGGTGCCGGTCGAGGCGTTCATCCAGCCGGCGCGCGAGGCGATCCGGCGCCAGTGCAAGCTGCGCATCGCGTACCGCGACGAGCGCGACACGGCGACTGAGCGCATCGTATGGCCGTTCGCGCTCGCGTTCTTCGAGGGCAAGCGCGTGATGGCGGCATGGTGCGAACTGCGCGATGCGATCCGCCACTTCCGCGTCGACCGCATCGTCCGGGCCGAGCCGATCACGGAGCGCTATCCGTCGCCGCGGCACCAGCTGCTGCGGGAGTGGCGCAAGGCGTACGACATCCCCGAATACTCCTGACAGAATCTGTCAGTGGCCCGTCTTAACATCACCGCATCAACCAACCCTCAGGAGACGGCCATGCAGCTCTACTACAACCACTACTCGTCCAACACCCGCCGCGTGCTGCTGGCGGCCGACCACCTCGGCATCGAGTTCGACCTCATCCAGATCAACCTGGCCAGCCAGGACGACCGCCGCCGCCTCGGCGAGGTCAATCCGAACGCCAAGCTGCCCGTGCTGATCGACGGCGACTTCATCCTGTGGGAATCGTGCGCGATCATGCAATACCTGGCCGAGGGCACGCCCGGCCAGACCGTGTGGCCGCAGGAGCGCCGGGCGCGCGCGGACGTCAGCCGCTGGATGTTCTGGGCGTGCCAGCATTTCGCCCCGGCCATCGGCGTGTTCACGTGGGAACACCTCTGGAAGAAATTCGTCACGGGCCAGGACGCCGATCCGGCGGAAGTCGCGCGCGGCGCAGCCGACCTGGCCGAGGCGGCCCGCGTGCTGGACCAGCAC
>NZ_JBKYMO010000240.1:0-8729 GCF_047302915.1 Massilia sp. CT11-108
CAGGTGCGTCCGCTCGACGTCGTGCCCGACGTCGCCCGCGTCGACCACGGCCGCTACCTGTACAACACGCGCGGCTGGCGCCCGGCAAGGGCAGCGCGATGAACCGCTATCCGACGGCGGACGCGTTCATGGCCATGCTGCGGACGGGCCACCGGCCGGACGGCAGCGCGATCAGTCCCGTGATGCCGTTCGGGTCGTTCCGCCAGATGAACGAGACGGACCTGCGGGCGCTGTATGCCTACCTGAAATCGGTACCGGGGACGACCCTGGCGCAACGGTAATCAGCCGTCACACGGTGTCGGCAATTCCTCAGTAAAATGATCGGTTTCCCCAGCAAACCGATCCATGACGTCCAACCTGTCCAGCGCCGGCGCCCTTGCACCGCATCCCGTCCGCACCGAGATCGCCACCTTGTGGCGGCTCTCGTGGCCCATGCTCGTGGGCCAGCTCGCGACCGTCGGCATGGGCGTGGCGGACGTCGCCATGACGGGCCACGTCAGCGCTGAAGAGCTCGCCGCGGTGTCGCTCGGCACGTCCGTGTGGTCGATCATCCTCGTTACCGTCATGGGCATCATGATGGCCGTGAACTCGGTCGTCTCGCACGAGATGGGCGCCGCCCGCTTCGACCGCATTTCCCACTCCGTGCGCGAATCGCTGTGGATGGGTCTCGGCGTCGGCGTCGCGGGCTGTCTCGCGGCAAACCTGTGCACGCTCGTGTTCGACCACATCGGCCTGGACCAGGCCGTCGCGGACCGCGCCTCAAGCTTCCTGCACATCATCAGCCTCGGCATGCCCGCGTTCGCCTGCTACCGCGCGCTGTACGGTTATACGACGAGCATCAACCAGACCAAGCCGATCATGATCATCGCGCTCTGCGGCCTCCTGTACAACATCGGCATGAACTGGCTGTTCATCTTCGGCGAGTTCGGCTTGCCGAAACTGGGCGCGCTGGGCTGTGCCGTGTCCACGGCCAGCGGCATGTGGCTGATGCTGGGCGCGATGGTCGTGTGGATCAGGGTATCGCCCGCCTACCGCCGGACGTATCCGTTCACGCACTGGGAAGGCCCGAACTGGAAAGAGATCGGCAGCATGCTGCGCCTGGGCCTGCCGATCGGCATCACGCACTTCGCCGAGGTCAGCGCGTTCGGCATCATCAGCCTGCTCGTGGCGCGCTTCGGCGTGATCGAGGTGTCGGCGCACCAGATCGCGCTGAACTTCGTGTCGCTCGTGTTCATGGTGCCGCTGAGCTTCGGCATCGGCGCGCTCACGCGCGTGGGCCAGGCGATGGGTGAAGGCAATCCGGTGCGCGCGCGTTTCGTCGCCTGGGTGGGTACGGGCATGTGCATCGCGTTCGGCCTGATGTCGGCCATCGGCATCGCCCTCTTCCGCTGGCAGATCGCGGCGATGTACACGTCCGACGCGGCCGTCCAGGCCACGTGCGTGATGCTGCTGCTGTTCGCCGCGCTGTTCCAGCTGTCCGATTCCACGCAGGTCGCGGCCGCGTCCGCCATCCGCGGCTACAAGGTGACGCGCTCGCCGATGGTGATCCAGATGATCGCGTTCTGGGGCGTGGCCCTGCCCGTCGGCTGGATCCTGGGCCTCGCGCCGGACTGGTTCCCGTGGTCGCCGGGCAAGCCGATGGCCGCGACCGGCTTCTGGATCGGCCTCGTGCTCGGGCTGACCGTGGCCGCCGTGTTGCTGGCGTGGTCGCTGAATCAACTCTCCAAGCTGCGCATCCGCGACCACGCATAAATTCGGGGTCAGAGCACTTTTTTGTGCACAATCCTTGAAGCAAGCTTTAATGGTGGCCCAGGCCCGCTTGCACTTCCTGTTGCAAGCGCCGGGTGTCCTCGCAGCGATTTTGTCCGGCGACACATTGATCGAAAATGTGCTCTGACCCCGAATTTAAAGCAAAAAAAAGCCGATGGACGGGGAATCCATCGGCGTAACCCTAGGAGAGAGTTTCATCCTATTGTCGGCATTGGGGTGCCGACGAAATGATCATAGTGCATCGCAGCAGATGCAAACATTACAGTTCGTCCATCATCCCTTCCTTCCCGCCCGCCGTCTTTACAGCGTTTCGCGGACGACTCTGGTATCGTTCCGCCGTTGCACAAGAATAATTTCTTAATTCTTTACCCAAGAGCCCCCATGCGCCTTTTTCTCTGCCTTTTAGCCGCATTGTCGGCCGTTCCCGCATCGGCGGAACGGCTGACGCTGGACCGTATCCACGCCGACCCGGCGTTGGCCGGTCCAGGCGTCCGCAGCCTGCGCGTCTCGCCCGACGGCGAACGCGTGACCTTCCTGCGCGGACGCACCGACAACCAGTTCCAGCTGGACCTGTGGGAATTCAACATGAAGGACAAGACCGCGCACCGCCTGGTCGACTCCAAACAACTGGTCCCGAACGAGAACCTGTCGCTGGAAGAAAAGGCAAGGCGCGAGCGTGCCCGCACGGCCAGCCTGTCCGGCATCCTGAGCTATAGCTGGTCGCCGGACGGCAAGCAGCTGCTCGTGCCAATCGCGGGCGACCTGTACCTCGTCGACGTGAACCGGCCGGAAGCCGCACGCAAGGTCGCGTCCGGCAATGTCGGCGATCCGAAGATTTCGCCGAAGGGCCGCTACGTCTCGTACGTGCGCGACCAGAACCTGTTCGTCATCGACCTCACGACGGGCCAGGAGCGCCAGCTGACGACGGACGGCAAGGACACCGTGCACAACGGCGAAGCGGAATTCGTCGCGCAGGAAGAGATGGACCAGCACACGGGCTATTACTGGGCCCCGGACGATTCGGCCATCGCCTACCGCCGCTATGACGAGGCGCAGGTGCCCGTCGCGCGCCGCTTCGAGATCTTCGCGGACCGCACGGAAGTCATCGACCAGCGCTACCCCGCCGCCGGCGCGAAGAACGTCGAGATCGACCTGATGATCGTGAACCCGGCGACGGGCGCGCAGAAGAAGGTCGACCTCGGTCCCGAGAAGGACATCTACCTCGTGCGCGCAGACTGGAGCGCGGACGGCAGGACCCTCGTCTACCAGCGCCAGTCGCGCGACCAGAAGCGTCTCGATCTCGTCGCCGTCGACGCGGCCACGCTGACCCAGCGCCCGCTGCTGACGGAAACGTCGAAAACCTGGGTCAGCATCCACGACGACCTGCGCTTCCTCGGCCGCCAGAAAGCCTTCATCTGGGCCTCCGAGCGCAGCGGCCGCAAGCACCTGTACCTGTACGACCTGTCGGGCAAGCTGCTGCACCCGATCTCGAGCGGCGAATGGGGCGTCGACAACATCCTCGCCGTCGACGAGCAGGCCGGCAAGGTCTATATCGCGTCGAACAAGGATGCCGTCATCGACAAGCAGACGTATGTGCTGAACCTCGACGGCAGCAATGCGAACAAGCCGGTCCGCCTGACGAAGCAGGACGGCTGGCACGAAGACGTGTTCGCCCGCAACGGCAAGATTTTCGTGGACACGTTCTCCGATCCGGACACGCCGCCGCAAGTGTCGATCCGCCGCGCGGACGGCAGCATGGTCGAGTGGCTCGAACACAACGAGCTGAACGCCCAGCACCCGTACGCGAACTACGCGAAGGACCACCTGCCAACGGAATACGGCAGCATCAAGGCGCACGACGGCCAGACGCTGTACTACTCGATGATCAAGCCGGCCAACTTCGATGCGACGAAGCGCTACCCGGTCTTCCTGTTCACGTACGGCGGCCCGCATTCGCAGCGCGTCACGCGCCAGTGGGGCAACCTGTTCAACCAGTACATGGCCCAGCAGGGCTTCGTCGTGTTCGTGCTGGACAACCGTGGTTCGTCGCGCCGCGAGCGCGCGTTCACCGACGTCATCTACGGCAACCTCGGCGCGCATGAAGTCGAAGACCAGCTGACGGGCATCGACTGGCTGGCGCAACAAAGCTTCGTCGATCCGAAGCGCGTGGGCGTGTTCGGCTGGAGCTATGGCGGCTTCATGACCCTGCGCCTGCTGGAGGCTGGCTCGGACAAGATCGCGATGGGCGTGTCGGTGGCGCCCGTGACGGACTGGGCGCTGTACGACACGCACTACACCGAGCAGTTCGTGGGCGCGACGCCGCAGGCGGATCCGGCCGCGTACGAGCGCAGCGGCGTGTTCGCGCACCTGGATGGCCTGAAGTCGCCGCTGCTGCTGGTGCACGGCATGGCCGACGACAACGTGCTGTTCACGAACTCGACGCGCCTGATCGACGCGCTCGTCAACCGCAACGTGCGCTTCGAGCTGATGACGTATCCGGGTGCCAAGCACGGCATTTCGTCGCGTGCGGGACAGCGCCATGTGTACGGCCTGATCGAGGCGTTCTTCAAGAAGAACCTGGGCGGGACCGCCCCGAAGTAAGATTCGTTTCCCAATAAAAAAATCGGCCGCAACGTGCGGCCGATTTTTCTTGGCGCCAGCTTATTTGGTGGCGTCGTGGATTTTTTCCTTCAGGTCGCCCAGCTTTTCCTGGGTCTTACCTTCGACCTGGTTCTGCAAGCCTTTCACCTGCTGCTCCGGGCTGCCGACGATCTTGCCGGCCTCCTCCTGGATCTTGCCGCCGATGTCTTGCAGTTTGCCGTTGATCTGGTCCGAATTCATGGTGTTCTCCTTTCGTTCAAAGCTCGACACCATCGTAGCGCCCGCGCCCGTATGGCTCAGTTAGCGCACGCACATTGCCACGCGCGCGACGGTCCCGCGGCGCCGCTGATAGCATTCTGTCATGAACGACACGTCCACCTCCCCCGCCGTCAAGCCGGCACAGCGCAAACTGATGCGCCGCTTCGTCCTTGTCGACGGCATCGCGGTGCTCTTCCTCGCGCTCGCCGCGGCCGTCGTGCTGGCCATCGACGCGCTGCTGCTGCTCTTTGCCTGCGTCCTGTTCGCCGTGCTGTTGTACGAGCTGAGCGCGATCCTGTGCCGGCGCTTCGGCTGGAACCGCAAGCTCGCGCTCGTCGTCGTCGTGCTGGCGCTGCTGCTCATCATCGGGCTCGGCGGGTGGGCGATGGCGCCCCAGATTGCCGAACAATCGACCGAACTGGCGCAGCAGATTCCGCAATCGCTGCAGCGCCTGCGCCAGATGGTGGAGAACCAGCCGCTGCTCGCGCGGATCGCCGCCGACCTGCCGGACGCCAAGGAACTGATCGGATCGATGCAGCAGTTCGTGCCGAACGCGGGCCTGTTCTTCGGCGGCGTGCTCGGCGCGCTCGGCAACGTCGTTATCATCGTGTTCGTCGGCATTTATTTTGCGCTGTCGCCGCGCCAGTACAAGCAAGGCATCGTGAAGCTCGTACCGCAGGGCAAGCGCGAGCGCGCCGTGCAGGTGATGGACGACATCGGCGACACGCTGGCGCGCTGGCTGATCGGCAAATCGCTGTCGATGCTGATCGTCGGCGCCGCGACGGCCGGCGGGCTCACGTTATTGGGCGTGCCGCTGGGACTGATCCTCGGCATCATCGCCGGGCTGCTCGACTTCATTCCCTACATCGGCCCGATCATGGCGGGCGTACCGGCGGTATTGATCGCGCTGTCGATCAGTCCCGACCTGGCGCTGTACACGGTGCTGCTGTTCCTCGGCATCCAGACGGTCGAAGGGTATGTGCTGCAGCCGCTCGTCGAGGCGCGCGCGGTCGAGATTCCGCCTGCGCTCACCATCGTCATGCAACTCGTGTTCGGCACGCTGTTCGGTTTCGCGGGCATCGCGCTGGCGACGCCGTTGACGGCCATGTTGGTGGTGCTCGTCGACAAGCTGTACGTGGAAGACATCCTCGGCGACCGGCAGGCCGAATAAGTAAAACGGCCGCACGCGGCGGCCGTTGGTCAGGTGGACAGGGTCCGCGTATCAGCGGTTGCCCTTGTTGATCGCGTCACGCAGATCACCGGCTTTTTCCTGCACCTTGCCTTCGACCTGCTTCGACAGGCCCTTGGCCTGCTGTTCGCTGCTGCCGACAGCCTTGCCGACTTCCTCCTGAATCTTGCCACCGATATCCTTGGCTTTACCTTTGATTTGGTCGTCGTTCATGTCGGAATCCTCCTTGATGAGTAAGACCGCTTGCGAATCAAGCGGGATGCATTCAGGATAATTGGATGGCGGCCTTCATTCTGTACGCAAACTAACAAACCATTAACTTGCCTTGCGCCACACGCTGGCCAGCCAGGGCTGCTGCTCGCGCGGCAATCCTTCCGGACGGTAATAGTGGCGCAGCGGCACGAAGCCGGCCTCGACGACGTAGCGCTCCCAGGCGGCGTAGTCGTGGAAGCAGCCGTAGCGCGGCCCGTTCCACCCTTCTTCGTTATGGCCGCGTGGATTCGAGCTGAACAGCACGCCGCCCGGCTTCAGCGCCGCATGGAGTTCCTTCAACACTTTCGGCAACAGCTCGCGCGGCACGTGGAACAGCGACGCGTTCGCGAAGATGCCGTCGAACGTCGCGTCCGGCAGATGCAGGTCGATGAAGTTCTGGTGCCACACCTCGCAACCGCTGTACGCGCGGGCCATCTCGACGAATTTCTCGCTGCCGTCCAGGCCGATGGCATGGTGGCCCAGCGCCGTGAACGTTTTCAGATCACGCCCCGGCCCGCAGCCGAAGTCGAGGATCGTGTATGGCGCCGGCGCTTCGATCGCACTCAGCAGCGCATCGATGTTCTGGCTGACGTCGTGGTCGATGGTGCCGGCGAAGAACCGGCGCGCGTTGTCGTCGTAATGGTGCAGCGTGCGCCGCGTGATGTCTTCGTAGTCGTCGTCTTCGATCATGTGTGCAAAGTGATGAATGATGCGCCGGTCGACGTCGAGATAATGCTGTTTCATAGCAAGAACCACGATGAAAGATGCCCGAACCATTCTAGTTCGGGGCTCTTTCCGACCGGCGCAGCTTACCCGTCAGACATAAATCGCCGGTTTACCAAACGCGTACGCGCTCGTCCGGCGGCAGGTACAGCGCCTGCCCCGGCTGCACGTCGAACGCCTTGTACCAGGCGTCCAAGTTGCGCACGGTGGCAGTGCGATATTGCGGCGGAGCGTGGCCGTCCGTCAGGATACCGCGCCGCTCGGCCGCCTCGCGCGCCTTCGTGCGCCAGCTCTGCGCATAGCCCGGTCCTCGGGGATGGTCGTTTTGGCAAGCCAGTCCTTGTTGGCCCAGGCAAAGAAATCGTCGCCCGGCCGCAAGGTGGCCTGGGCGGTCCCGGCCGCATTGACGTCCTCCCTGGCCGCGGGCGGGGTCTGCCCGGATGCCGCCGCGCCCGTGGTAACGAGCGCGGTACCGCACATCGCGAGGACGATGACGGTCCTGACCGGAGTCCAGCTGATGTTCATGGTGCCTCTCCTAAAAAAATTTCAAAAAAATCTTTCGAAAACCCTAAAGTTCTCCAAAACGCTGCCGTAAAAGGCAGACAACCGGCAATCCGGCCGGAGTTTGCCTCATTGGTGGAGCGCAGTCATGACGTCCAACGAAGTCCTCGCAATGTACGAAAACATCGCCGCCCTCAGCAGCCGCATGGCTGTCGCTGCGCGCGAAGGGGATTGGGACGGCCTGGCACGCCTGGAAACGCAGTGCGCCCTGCAGTCGAGCGCGGCGAAGAGTGGCGTCCCGCCGCTGGATGGCGCCGCCCGCAAGCGCAAGATCGACCTGCTCAAGCAGATCATGGCCAACGACCGCGCCGTGCGCGACATCACCGAGCCGTGGATGGGCCAGCTGGACCGCGCACTGAGCCCCGCCCACTGATCCGTCCTACCCCGCCTGAGGCCCCTTCGACTTGCCGTCCAAGGGGCTTTTTGCTTTCTGCGCGGCCAGGATGCCATCCATGTTCCCTTCGATCCATGCGGCGAGGTCGCCAAGCTTGTGCCCGATCTGCTCGCCGAGCGGCGTCAGCCGGTATTCCACGTGAGGCGGGACGACGGGATGGGCGATGCGCTGCACGAAGCCGTCCTGCTCGAGCCAATACAGCGTCTGGGCCAGCATTTTTTCGCTGATGCCGCCCACCTTGCGGCGCAGTTCGCCGAAGCGGTGCGTGCCATCCGTCAACGCGACGAGCAGCAGCACGCCCCAGCGGCTCGTCACATGTTTCAGCACTTCACGCGACGGGCAGTATTCGGAGAATAAATCCGCGCGTACCAGCTCGTTCATGCCCCCTCCTCGATCGATGATCTGCCCCTATGGTAGCGATAACCCGAGCGGGAGGCCAACGCGCGCCGCGCAAACAAAAACCGCGCAGCGACGTGGGTCATCAGCGCGGTTTCCAGGAATGGGGAGCGCGACTACCAGGCATCCCCTGGCGTCGCCTCTTGCCGGTTGCCTCCGGCGTCCGTCTGCCACTGTTGGCAGCGAACCGCTTCCGGCATCAGGCGCTTCCTCAGCGATCGTCCGACCCCGCGCCACGCTATCGGTGGTGGCTGCGGCGGACCCTGATCCGTGTACTTCTGGATTGAGTATAACGCAAAATCCGCACTTGTGTAGACGAGTCGAGCGAAGATTTTGAACACTACTCCAGCGTCGGCTCGGCGGCCCCGCCTGCCGCAGGCGGCGCCTTGCGGCGACGGACGGCATATGCCCCCGCCCCACCCAGCGCCAGCACGCCGATGGCGGCGCCGATCCAGCCCCACGGCAAGCGTTCGTCCGGCGGCGGCGCCTTCGGCTTGTGCGGCACGAGCGGCTTGATCGACGAGATCGGGCGCGGGCCGGCGGGTTTCGGCAGAGGCGCCGAAGCCCGAGACCAGGCCGGAGAGC
>NZ_JBKYMO010000241.1:0-8666 GCF_047302915.1 Massilia sp. CT11-108
CCCTCGCGGCCAGCACCGATGCCGTCGCGGCCGACATCGTGGCGTGGCTGGGCACATTGAATCTCAACCGACGATGACCGAGACGGAAGACGCTGCCGGCCCGCGCGCCTCGCCGGTGGCGCGCGCGGCGCTGCTGGCCTATCTGCTGCTGATCATCTACGCCAGCTGGTTCCCGTTCTCCGGCTGGCGCAGCAGCGGCCTGTCGCCGTTCGCCTTCCTCGTCCTGCAGATGCCGCGCTGGTGGACCGGCTTCGACGTCATGGTCAACATCGTCGGCTACATGCCGTTCGGGATCCTGATCGTGCTCGCGCTGCATCCGCGCGTGCGTGGCCTGTGGGCGGTCGCCATCGCGGCCGTCGTCGGCCTGCTCGTCTCGGGCACGATGGAGGTCGTGCAGAACTACCTGCCCAGCCGCGTGCCGTCGAGCCTCGACCTGCTGACCAATGCGGGCGGCTGCCTGGCCGGGGCGGTGATCGGCGCGTGGTTCGCCCCGATGCTGCTCGACCGCAGCCGTTTGTATCTGCTGCGGCAGCGCTGGTTCGCGGCGCATGCGAGCCAGGGCCTCGTGCTCGTCGCGCTGTGGCCGCTGGCCCAGGTCTATCCGCAGAACTACCTGTTCGGCAACGGCCAGATCCTGCCGCTGCTGTCGGAATGGCTGTCCGACTGGCTCGATACGGACATCGACCTCGTGACCATGCTGCGCGGCGACGTGCCGATGAGCGTGGAGCAATACTGGCTCTCTGAAACCATCATCACCGCGTGCGGCATGACGGGCGCCGCCCTCACGCTGCTGTGCCTCACGCGCCGCGGCGCGCCGCGGCTGTCGCTGATGCTGGCGCTGGTCGGCGTCGGCATCGTCGTCAAGACGCTCGCCAGTTCCCTGTTCTTCGCGCCCGACAATGCGTTCGTGTGGGTCACGCCGGGCGCCGAAGGCGGCTTCCTGATCGGACTGATCATGCTGACGGGCCTTGCGTTCGCGCCCCAGGTCGCGCAGCGCCGGCTGGCCGTCGTGACGCTCGTACTGTCGCTCATCGTCGTCAACACGATTCCCGCCAACCCGTATTTCGTCTCCACCCTGCAGGCCTGGCAGCAGGGTAAATTCCTGAATTTCAACGGGGCGGCCCAGTTCCTCGACATGGCCTGGCCCATCATCGCATTGTGGTTCCTGCTGCTGCCGTCGCACCGGCTGAATCGCTCTTGATAACGGCGTATCATATGAAAGATACACGCCATCCGGAACCGACATGAACGACGACAAACCCTTTTATCAACACCACGTGTTCTTCTGCCTGAACGAACGCGAAGGCAAGGACTGCCGCCCCAGCTGCGGCAAGAGCGGCGCGGAAGCGGCGCAGCAGCACGCCAAGAAACGCGTCAAGGAACTGGGCCTGAACGGCCCGGGCCAGGTGCGCATCAACAAGGCCGGGTGCCTGGACCGCTGCGAGGAAGGCCCCGTCGTGGTCATCTACCCGCAGGGCACCTGGTACACCTACGTGGACAACTCCGACATCGACGAAATCATCGACCGCCACCTCGTCAAGGGCGAGGTCGTCGAACGCCTGAAGATCTGACGAAGTACGCCTGAACAAGCAATGAACAAGAATTCCCAGAAGTTTTACCTGACCGGCCCCGCCGGCAAGATGGAGTGTGTGCTGGACGAACCGGAAGGCACGCCCGTCGGCATCGCCCTCGTGGCGCACCCGCACCCGCTGTACGGCGGCACGATGGACAATAAAGTGGCGCAGACACTGGCCCGCGCCTTCGTCGGCCTCGGCTACGTGACGGCCCGCTTCAACTTCCGCGGCGTGGGCGAGTCGGAAGGCGTGCACGACGAAGGCCGCGGCGAAGTGGACGACATGGAAATCATGCTCGACCACATGATCGAACAGTATCCGGGCCTGCCGTACGCGCTGTCCGGCTTCTCGTTCGGCACCTTCGTGCAGGCACAACTGCAACAGCGCCTGATCCAGCAGGGCCGCCCGGCCGAGCGCCTGGCGCTGGTCGGTACGGCCGCCGGCAAGTGGCCGATGCCGGAAGTCCCGGCCGACACGATCCTGATCCACGGCGAACTTGACGATACGATACCGCTCGCGCACGTGTTCGACTGGGCGCGCCCGCTCGACATCCCCGTGACCGTGATCCCCGGCGCCGACCACTTCTTCCACCGCAAGCTCGTCCACATTAAAAATCTTGTCGCGCAATTGTGGAGACGTGACATTTGAGGCGAACGCTGGCCTATAATGATGCGATCTTCTTTCAAGGCAATGCTTTCGAGCATTGTCTATCGCATCACAATCCACGTAATCCTCTGAATTGTCTTCCATGAAAAAGTTAATCGCGGCCCTCGCCGCCAGTGCCCTTTTGATGTCGGCCGCCCAAGCGCAGCAGGTGCCGGCCCCGCAAATCGCCGCCCGTTCGTGGCTGCTGCTGGACGCGACCAGCGGCCAGATCATCGCCTCGCAGGATCCGGATACCCGCATCGAGCCGGCGTCGCTCACCAAGGTCATGACGGCCTACGTCGTGTTCGAAGCCGTGCGCGACAAGAAAGTCACGCTGGACCAGATGGTCAACGTGTCGGTCCGCGCCTGGAAGGTCGACGGCAGCAGCTCGAAGATGTTCATCGACCCCGCCACCCCGGTCAAGATCAGCGACCTGCTGTACGGCCTGATGGTCCAGTCGGGCAATGACGCGGCCGTGGCGCTGGCCGAAGCCGTCGCCGGCGACGAAGCGACGTTCGTCACCCTGATGAACCGCGACGCCGAGCGCATGGGCATGAAGAACACCAAATTCGCCAACCCGCACGGCCTGCCGTCGCCGGACAACTACTCCACCGCGCGCGACCTGTCGATCCTGGCTGCGCGCGTCATCAAGGATTTCCCCGAGTTCTACAAGATCGACTCGGTCAAGGAATTCACATACAACCGCATCAAGCAGCAGAACCGCAACCGCCTGCTGTGGCTGGACCCGACCGTGGACGGCATGAAGACGGGCCACACGGAAGCGTCGGGCTTCTCGATGATCGCGTCGGCCCACCGCCCGAACGGCCCGGCGGGCGAGCGCCGCCTGATCTCGGTGCTGTCCGGTGCCACGTCGGACGGCAACCGCACGGCGGAAAGCCAGAAGCTCTTGAACTGGGGCTTCCAGAACTTCGACACCGTCAAACTGTATTCGAAAGGCCAGGCCATCCTGACCCCGGAAATCTGGAAGGGCTCCAAGTCGAACGTCAAGATCGGCTTCCCGAACGACGTGTGGGTGACCGTGCCGAAGGGCGTGGCGCAGAAAATGAAGCCGGTCCTGGAACGCAAGGACCCGCTGGTTGCGCCGCTGGCCCTGAACAGCCGCGTCGGCACGCTGAAGATGAACGTCGACGGCAAGCCGCTGCTGGCGCTGCCGGTCGTGGCGCTGGAAGAGGTGCAGGAAGCGTCGATCTTTGGCCGGGCGTGGGACTCGATGCGCCTCTGGATGAAGTAATCACCTGCCTGTAAACACCGTCGTTCCCGCGCAGGCGGGAACCCATACTGAGCGTCCTCGATCACCTCAGCATGGGTTCCCGCTTCCGCGGGAACGACGTTTTATAATGACGTGATCCGTCAACCTGGAAAAAACGCAATGAACCCAGCCCTCCCCCGCGACCTGTCCTGCCCGCGCATCGCCCCCCGCAAGAACGGTGACCTCGAACTGTCCCGCATCGTCGCCGGCATGTGGCGCATGGGCGACTGGGACATGACGGTGGAGCAGCGCATCGCCTTCATCGAGCAATGCATCGCGCTGGGCGTCACGTCGTTCGACCATGCGGACATCTACGGCAACTACGGCGTCGAAGGCCTGTTCGGCGAAGCGCTGCGCGCCCAGCCGTCGCTGCGCGACCGCATGCAGCTGATCAGCAAGTGCGGCATCAAGCTGCTGTCCAATAAACGCCCGCAGCACACCATCCAGCACTACGACACGAGCGCCGCGCACATCGTCGCGTCCGCCGAGGAATCGCTGCGCCAGCTGCACACGGACCGCCTCGACCTGCTGCTGATCCACCGCCCCGACCCGCTGATGGACTTCGACGAGATCGCGGACGCATTCTCGCGCCTGAAGCAGGACGGCAAGGTGCTGCACTTCGGCGTCTCGAACTTCAGCCGCCACCAGTTCGAGGCGCTGAACCGCCGCATCGAACTGTCGACGAACCAGGTCGAATTCTCGCCGCTGCACGTGGCGCCGATGTTCGACGAGACCTTCGACGGCCTGCAGGATAAAGGCGTGGCGCCGATGATCTGGTCGCCACTGGCCGGCGGCCGCCTGTTCACGTCGAACGACGCGAACGCGGAAAACCTGCGCCTCGTGATCAAGGAGATCGCCGACCGCCTGCACCAGCCGTTCGCCAGCGTGGTGTTCGCGTGGATCCTGCAACTGCCGTCGCGTCCCATCCCGCTGACGGGCAGCGGCCGCGCGGAGGCGATCGCGGTCGCCGTCGCCGGCACCACGTTCCAGCTGTCGCGCGCCGACTGGTTCACGATCCTGCGCGCCGCGCGCGGGCACGAGGTCGCGTAGGAGCCTACGCCGCCATGGGCGAACCCCTCAAGATCGTGGAAGGCCGCGCGCTGACGGCGCAGCAGAAGAAGGACCTGCTGAACCGCCTCGCGCGCGTGGAAGGCCAACTGCGCGGCGTGCAGAAGCTGATCGCGCTGGCCGACGCGCCGTCCGACTGCGACGCCGTGGCCCAGCAGATGGCCGCCGCGCGCAAGGCGCTGGACCGGTCGTTCGTGCAGCTCCTCACCGCCAGCATCGTCACCCATACGGGCAATGCGGGCGACGTCGAGGAAGCGAAAGCGGCGGCGGCGCGCCTGGCCGCCATGTTCGACAAGTTCGCTTAGTCCGCCCTCAGTCCTCTACGTTGTCCTCGTACACCTTCGGCGGCGCAATCTTCGTCCACCCACCCTGCCACGCGATGTTCAGCAGCAGCGTCGCGCTGATATAAAACACGAAGAACAGCGCAAAGAAGCGCGTGCGCAACAGCGCCAGCAGCGCGATGCAGACGACGAGCGCGACGAGCGCCGCCTTCGATTTCGGCTGCTTGGAGCTGGGGAAGCGGATCGTCGACACCATCAGCGTGCCGACGGCCACCATCAGCAGCATGACGAGGAAGGCACCGGCCATGTCGGCCACCGGGTCCGGCCATGCGACCACCACCGAGGCGACGCACGCCGCGCCCGCGGTGATCGGCATGCCGACGAAGTAGCGTGGGTCCGTCTTCCCGACCATCACGTTGAAGCGCGCCAGGCGCAGCGCGCCGCAGGCCACGAACACGAAGCACGCCAGGCCGCCCATGCGCACGAGGGTCGGGTGCGCGGCGCCCATCTGGGCGAAGCCGTAGCAGTACAGCAGCAGCCCGGGCGCGCAACCGAAATTCATCACGTCGGCGATGGAGTCCAGCTGCACGCCGAACGCGGACTGGGTGTTGGTGGCGCGGGCGACGAAGCCGTCGAGCGCGTCGAACACGCCCGCCAGCACCAGCAGGATCGCAGCCAGGCGATAGTCGGACGGATCGCCCACGGGGGCGTTGTCGACCGAGATCACGATGCTGCCGAAACCGCAGGCAATCGACAGCAGGGTCACGAAACTGGGCAGGGCAAACTTGGCGCGCGCGAGGCGCTGCTGGCGGGTCGGATTCACTGGAATTCGTTAAAAGCGGAAGAATGGCTTATTTTACATGGGCTTATGCCGGGGCCGCGATTGTCCTTACGATCGTCACCGGGCCCCGATTTCGCCTAGAATGGAGGCTCCTTTACCCCATCAGGACCGACGCCGGGAGTGATATATGATGAACAATATGCTTCGCGTGCGGCAGATCGCCCTCGCCTGTACCGCGGCGTGGGCGCTCGTCGCCTGCGGCGGGGGCGGCGGCGGGAGCAGTGCCGGCGCCCCGAACGTGACTCCCTCCACCGGATTCTCGGGACAGGACGCCTCGGCGCCCACGGCGACGAACAACATCGCCACCGACGGCCTGAACTGGATCAACTACCGCCGCAGCCAGATCGGTATGCCGGCGCTGGCGCGCAACGCCGTCATCGACACCGCGGCCCAGGGCCATTCCGATTACCAGCGCATCAACAACGTGGTGACGCACGACCAGACCGCCGGCAAGACCGGCTACACGGGCGCGCGCCTGCAGGACCGCCTGCAGAATGCCGGCTACGTGTTCGGGTCGCCGAATGCGATCGGCGAAGTCATTTCGGCCACCTCGAACGGTTCCGGCTTCTACATGGCCGAGGAACTGATCACGGCGATCTACCACCGCTTCGTGATCTTCGAACCCGTGTTCAAGGAAATCGGCGCAGGTGCGGCGACGACGTCCGCCAATTACAGCTACTTTACCGCCGACTTCGTCACCAACAGCGGCTACGGGACCGGCATCGCCGCGGGCACGATCGTCACGTGGCCGTTCAATGGCCAGACCCAGGTCCCGAACAATTTCAACAGCGATTACGAGGAACCGGATCCGGTGCCCGACCGCAGCGTCGTCGGCTACCCGGTCAGCGTGCACACGAACCTCGATCGCACACTGACGGTCCAGAGTTTCACGATGCGCGCACACGGGACCAGTAGCGACCTGGAGACGCGTCTGCTGGCCTTGGGCAAGGATTCGAATACAACCACAAAGTCGGCGGCGGCGATCGTGCCTCTGGCCCAGCTGGCGTCCGCGACCACGTATGATGTCAGCTTCTCGGGCGCCATCGACGGTGTCCCGATCGGCCGCACCTGGTCATTCACGACAAAATAAAACGCATGGACAGTCCCGACCACCGTTTCCCGCCAGACGCACACGATGCCCCCGCCGTGAACCACGCGGGCGGCATCGCGCGCCTGATGGGCGACGGGGCCCTGTTCGGACGCGTCCTCGCGCGCTTCCGCAACGAATACCGCCATGGCGCGGCCGGCATCCGCACCGCGCACGACCAGGGCGACACCGCGCTGGCGCTGCGCCTCGTCCACACGCTGAAAGGGGCCGCCGGCATGATCGAGGCGGTACCGCTGCGGCGCCAGGCCGACATCGTGGAAGGCCTGTTGCGCGGGGGCGCGGGCGACGTCCACGGCAGCCTCGCGCGCCTGCAGGATGAGCTGGAACGGGTGTTGCGCGAACTGGATGCGCTGGCGCTCACCTTGCCGGAACGCCGTCCCACGGCGCCGGCGCAGCGGCCGGCGGAGATGGATCACGCTATCGTCGACCGCCTGATGGCGCTGCTCGACGAAGGCAATGGTGATGCGGTCGACCTCGTGCGCGAAGGCGCCGGCGCGCTGGCCGCACAACTCGGGGAAGGATGTTATCGCCAGGTGGCGGACCTGGTCGAAGGCTTCGACTTCGACGGCGCCCTGGCGCTGCTGCGCGAACGGGCGGGCGGCTGACGCGCAGCCCGCGGTTCAGCGGTTGTATTCCGCTTCTTCGTCGAACGAATCGGCGCAGGATTTGCCGCAAAAACGGCGCACGCTGTCGAGCGGTTTGTCGCAATACCAGCACGCGCCCTTGGGTGGCAGGCTCAGACGGGCGGGCACCGGCGCCGCACTCATGGGCGCCGCGACGGCCGGATCGACAGGCACGCTCTTGTCCGGAACACTTTCCTGTATCGTTTCCAAGGTTTCCCCCTTACCGGCAGCACGTCAGTAACGCTGAGATTACTTTAGTGGAACATCGTGTGCATGAGAAAGCGCAAGCGCGCTTGTGCCCGCTTCTGCGGTACGTGGTCTTTCAAACCAGTGTGCGCCGAATGTGCTACCTGTGCAACGCCTGTTGCCCACGAGTTTTCAAGAAACAACAGTCACGGTGCCCCGACGTCATCGTCACCGATGCCGGCCCATCCAACTGCCCGAAATAATAGCAGTAATGGCAATGCGTGCGCCGGGCCGTTCAATCGTGCGAGCCGCCGTGCCGGATTTACGACGGGCGCGCCGGATGCCGTCAGCGCGCCGGTTCCAGCGTGACGAACAGGGCGCCGGGCGCCGTCTCGAGGCGGGTGGGAATGAATTGCACGCCGGCGTAGCGCAGGTCTTCGGGGCGGAAGGTGTAGACCGGCATGTCGCGCATCAGTTGATTCAAGAGCAGATCGGCGGCGCGGCCCAGGTCGCGCGCGCGGTCGCCCTCCATGCCATCGACGTCGAAGCTGTCGACGTGCGTGGCGGACAGGACGACGGCATTGCGCACATTGTCCAGCACCAGGTGGCCGGACATGGCCAGGCTGCCGTTCCACGACTGGCGCAGGAACGGGGGCGACACGGACACGTCCAGGGACAGGCCCACGCGGTCCGTCTCCGGCATGATCGCGAGGCGCGGCCGGGTCAGCTGCACGTCGAACAGCTCGAGCATGCGATTGCGCAGCGGGAAGCGGCGCTCCAGGCCGGCCTGCAGGCGGGATTGCGACAGTTCGACGCGGCGCGGTCCGATCACCGTCGCGCACGATGCCAGCAGGCCACCGCCCGCCAGCGCCAGCGCCGCCTTGCCGAACGTCCGTCTCGTCATCGCCGTCATCATCGCCTCACTCGTCCATGGATGGGGCGAAGCCTAACACATCAATAGAAGTACGGCGTTGCGCGCGCCCATTCGCTCTTCGGCCAGCGCTTGTGCAGCAGCGCGTGCGCCTTGCGCGACAGGGCCGACGCATCCTTGTCGAGGCAGCCGCCGCGCG
>NZ_JBKYMO010000242.1:0-8600 GCF_047302915.1 Massilia sp. CT11-108
GCGCTGCCTCGTCAACGCGGCCGGGCCGTGGGCGGTGCCGTCCGGACCCTCCAGGTCGGCGTCCCACCGCTTCGCGTCGCGCCGCACCCGTGCGCAGCGCGTGCGCGTGAAGATCGTCGCGCCCCGTTCGCGCGCATCGAGCGCCGCCAGCACGACGAGGCGCGCATCGTCGACCCACGCATCGGAATACGCGAACGCCTGCGTGAAGCGGGGCTGCAGCGCGGCACCGGCCGGGAGTTCGCGCAACGCGACCGTGTCTGACGCCGGCAGGAAGTCGCGCCGCGCCAGGTGGTCGTACAGGAACAGGCCGGCGCGGATCATCCATGCCGGACGCTGGCCCGGCGCGTGGGGCATCAGGAAGCGCAGCGGCCGGATGATGTGCGGCGCGCTCTTGAGCAGCACTTCGCGCTCCGCCAGCGCCTTGCGCACGAGCCCGAAATGGTATTGCTCCAGATAGCGCAGGCCACCGTGGATCAGCTTGCTCGACGCGGACGACGTGTGCTGCGCGAGGTCGTCCTTTTCGCACAGCACGACGCGCAGGCCGCGCCCGGCCGCGTCGCGCGCGATGCCGGCGCCGTTGATGCCGCCGCCCACGACGAGAACGTCGCACTCGATTCGTTTGCCGTGTTCACCCATGAAGCCGCACTCCGGATTGCCGGGCCCCCGCCCGGCCGCAGCCTACTCTACACCGCGAACGGGGCCCCGTGTTCGGCCACGTCAATCCGGCCGGGGTCGGCCGGCGCGGCCGTGTAGAATCGGGCCATGTCCACCGTTTCATACCACCGCTGACATGGCGCCCGACATGCGCGCCTGGGTCCGCATGCCGTCCGGCAAGCGCCTCGACCTGCTGAATCCGACACCGTTCGACTGGGACGACAGCGACCTCGCCCTCGGCCTCGCGCGCACCTACCGCTGGGGCGGCCACTCGGCGTGGCCCCTGCCGCTGTCCGTGGCCCAGCATTCGATCGCCGTGATGCTGCTGCGGCGCGCGGCGTCGCCCACGCCGCTCGCCGCCGTCGTCGAATTGCGCGAGCTGTTGCACGACGCGGAAGAAGGCCTGCTCGGCTTCGACGCCGTCGCGCCGATCAAGCCGTTCCTCGGCGAGGGTTTTCGCGCCCTCACGCGGCGCCTGGAACAGGCCGTGTTCCTGCGCTACCGCCTGCCCGCGTGGACGCCGGCCGAGCACCAGCTCCACAAGCGCGCCGACCGCCTGGCCGCCGCCAGCGAAGCCGTGCACGTGGCGGGCTGGTCTGCGCAGGAAGTGCGCACGACGCTGAAGATCCGCTCCGCCGTGCTGGCGCACGATCCGCTGGTCGACGTGTATGGCTGCGCACCGTGGGAACCGTGGCCGCCGGGCGTCGCCGCCGAACGCTTCCTGGCCGCGCTGGAACAGCTGCAGCGCCGCATCGACGAAGGGGACGCCGCGTGAGCGCCGCCGAACTTGCGCGGGCCGCCGCGCTGCTGCGCGATGCCGACGGTCTCCTGATCGGCGCCGGGGCCGGCATCGGCGTCGATTACGGCCTGCCCGACTTCCGCAGCGACCACCGCTTCTGGCGCGCCTATCCGCCGCTGGCCGCGCTGGGCATCCGCTTCGTCGAGATCGCGAATCCGCGCAACTTCGACAGCAATCCCGAACTGGCCTGGGGCTTCTACGGCCACCGCCTCGCGCTGTATCGCGCCACGGTCCCGCATGCGGGCTTCGCGATCCTGCGCGACCTCGGTGCGCGCCTGAAGCACGGCGCCTTCGTCTTCACGAGCAACGTCGACGGGCAGTTCCAGCGCGCCGGCTTCGGCCAGGACCGTGTCGTGGAATGCCACGGTTCGATCCACCACCTGCAATGCACGCGCCCGTGCGGCGATGCGATCTGGCCGGCCGATGCCGTCGATCCGCTCATCGATCCCGCGACCTGCCTGATGACGCCGCCGCTGCCCCGTTGTCCGCACTGCGGCGCGCTGGCGCGGCCCAACATCCTGATGTTCGGCGACGGCCGTTGGGTGGACGCCCGCAGCGAAGCGCAGTACGCCCGCCTCGACCGCTGGCGCGCGCAGGTGTCGAACCTCGTCGTCATCGAACTGGGGGCCGGCACGGACGTGCCTTCCGTGCGGCACATGTGCGAAGCGCAGGGTGCGCCGCTCGTGCGGATCAATCCGCGCGAGCCCGACGTGCGTCCCGGCCGGGGCGTCGGGGTGGCGCTGGGTGCGCTGGACGCCCTGGCGGCACTCCGTGCAGCGCTCGGTTGACTTGATCCTAATCGACCCGAAAATGCTCGATGCCGCATCAAGTCCGCGACCTAAGGTATTGATTCGACTGGATTAATTTTAATATCCACAAGAAATGTGGATAACTGTGTGGACAAGCGCCTCTTGACAAGCCGGAAGCCCAGTATTGGTGCGGGTTTCAACAAACTGCCCATTGAACGGGCAAAATCTAAACCCAATTAAATCAAAGACTTACGGTTGCTCGTGTTTTAAGCAGGCACTGGAAATGAGGCAAATTCCTACAAAATCGACCCAGCGTGGATAACTTTGTCACAGTGTTCCGATTCTGCCCACTTTTGCCGTCATCTTGCCGTTATTTTCATTTCCAGGCATTGCGGGCCCGTTCGCGCACCATCATTCGCACGCTGTCCGGCATCGGTTTGCGCACATGCAACGTTTCGGCATTCGTCCAGACGCATTCCTCGAAGTGCTTGAGCATGACGGGCGTGACGAAGCGGGTGCGCTGCGCATAGACGTGCCGGTCGCCCATCTGCGCCTGCTGCTTGATGAAGAAACGGTTCGGGACGATGAGGTGCAGGTGTTCTTTCGCGCGCGTCATCGCCACGTACAGCAGGCGGCGCTCTTCCTCGATGTCCTCCGCGCTGCCCGTCGCCATGTCGGACGGGATGCAGCCGTCGACGACGTTCAGTACGTGCACGGCCTTCCACTCCTGCCCTTTGGACGAGTGGATCGTCGACAGGATCAGATAATCCTCGTCCAGCAGCGGCGGGCCGGCGCGGTCACTCGTTGCTTCCGGCGGGTCGAGCGTCAGTTCGGTGAGAAAGTTCTCGCGCGAGCCATAACCGCCCGCCAGCGCCACCAGCTGGTCGAGGTCGGCGGCACGGACCACTGCGTCGTCGTGCAGGCGCTCGAGGTGCGGCAGATACCAGTCGCGGACGAGTTCGATTTCCAGCGGCCAGCGCAGGCCCGTCGTGCGCAGGGTGCGGAACAGCGCGGTAAATTGGTCCCACTCCCCTTGCGCGCGCGGAGGCGCGGGAAACGCGTCGACGGCCGCGACGGGGTCGAGCGCCTCCGCCACCGCATCGAGCAGGCGGGCCGCCGTCGCCGGGCCGATTCCCGGAATCAGTTGCACGACGCGGAAGCCGGCCACGCGGCCCGCCGGATTCTGGGCGAAGCGCAGCATGGCGAGCACGTCCTTGATATGCGCCGCTTCCAGGAATTTGAGGCCGCCGAATTTTACGAAGGGGATATTGCGCCGCACGAGTTCGAGCTCCAGCGCGGCGCTGTGGCTGGCGGCGCGGAACAGCACGGCCTGCTGCGTCAGCTTGATGCCCGCCTCGCGCTGTTCCAGCACGCGGTTGCACACCCAGCGGGCCTGCTCGGCCTCGTCCGGGATCAGCACGAGCTGCGGCTTGCCGGTGGCGACCTTATCGGTCCACAAGGTCTTCGCATGGCGTTCCAGCGCGGCGGCGATGACGGCGTTCGACGCGTCGAGGATGGGCTGCGTCGAGCGGTAGTTGCGGTCCAGCGTAATCATCGTCGTGTGCTCGCCGAACTGCTTCGGAAAGTCGAGGATGTTGCGCACCGTCGCGCCGCGGAACGAATAGATCGACTGCGCATCGTCGCCGACGACCATCACGCCCCGCCCGTCCGGCTTCATGCCTTGCAGGATCGCGGCCTGCAGGCGGTTCGTGTCCTGGTATTCGTCGACGAGCACGTGGTCGAACAGCGCGCCCAGTTCCGGCCCGAGTTCCGGATCGGACGCCATCTCGGCCCAGAACAGCAGCAGGTCGTCGTAGTCGAGGACGTTCTGTTCCTGCTTGGCGTCGACGTAGGCGCCGAACAGGCGCTTGAGCTGCTCTTCCCATTCGCTGCACCACGGGAAGGTCGACTGCAGCACGTCGGCCAGCGGCTCGCGGGAATTGACGACGCGCGAGTAGATCGCGAGGCACGTGCCCTTCAGCGGAAAGCGTTTCTGGCCGGTGGCGGCGCCCAGGCCCACGTCCTGGCGCACGAGGCCCATCAAGTCTTCGGAGTCGGCGCGGTCGTGGATCGTGAACGAGGCTTCCAGCCCGATCCGGCCCGCGTACTCGCGCAGCAGGCGGGCCCCGATGCTGTGGAATGTGCCGGCCCACGGCAGGCTGCCCACGGCCGTCGACATGCCCAGCACGCGCTGCAGCACGCCGGCGGCGCGCTGGCCCATTTCATTGGCCGCCCGGCGCGAAAACGTCAGCAGCAGGATGCGCTGCGGGTCGCTCCCCGCCAGGATCAGCTTCGCCACCCGGTGCGCCAGCGTATTCGTCTTGCCCGAGCCGGCGCCCGCGACCACCAGCAGCGGCCGGACCATCCCCGCACCCACGTCGTGCTCGACGGCGGCGCGCTGCTCGGGATTCAGGCCGGCGAACGGATCGGCGGGCGCGGCGGGCTGGGAAACGGGGGTGGCGGTGGCGACGGACATGGCGGTTGAGGATAGATGCTCAACTGTACATTTGTCCAGTATCTTTATGCAAGCGCAGATGGCAATGTAGCAAACCAGCGTCAGCGGACGCGGCCGCTCACGGCCCTGCCCGCCTCGCTTGCCTCTTCAACAAGGCTTGATCAGATATCCACAAAAACTGTGTATAAGTTTGTGGAAAAACACCCTCTTGACATGCCAAAACCAAGCAGGAATGCGGGTTTCAACAATTTGCCCGTTGCGCGGGCAAAACTCAATCTTCACAAAATCAATGAGTTACCAAGTCAAGTGACACACGAATCGAGAATATTCGCAAGATGCACGCGAGCAAGACTGTGCATAACCGTCGAGCTTGTCGCCTGCCTGCACCCTTACCTGCACCAGGAGCGCCTGCGGCCCGGCTCCGTCAGCACGCGTTCGATGACGTCGTTGCCGACGTTCTGCGAACGCAGGTATTCCACGGCCGACATCGTATTGCTGCGCTGCTGGAGCGCAATGCCCAGGTCGACGATATCCTTCTGTTGCGTATCGCGCCGCTGGTAAGGGACGGTCACCTGACCGTCTTCGAGCTCGAGGGTGTCTTGGTTCATCGCAGTTCCTGACTTTGATGGATTGAAGGGATTGCTGCCTAACGAGTATTTCCCACCTTTGGCCAAAGTCAAGATTAATTTTTATCCAATGTGGCATTCGTTTGTGAATTCCTCATGACAAACCCGCGCCGCATGCGCGCGCCGCGCCGTTTTCGCTGCGCCTAGAATGGCCTCGTCTATCCAACCACCACGAGGACGCCATGAGCGCAATGCCCGATCCCGACCTGAAACCCGGCGACGAAGCCGAACCCGGCACGCCAGGCGCCGGCGAAGACCTGTGCGAAACCTGCGGCGGCAGCGGCAAGCTGGCCGACGGCAAGACCTGTCCCGAATGCGAAGGCACGGGACGCGTGATGCGGGGCATCGGAGGCGGCTGATCGCCGGACCGCCGGACCGCCGGACCGCCACATGGACAGGATGCCGGGAGCGGCGCGATAATCGGGGCATGAATGCATCGCCCAGCTCCCCGCCCTCCGGCACGACCGCGCCGTCCGAAAGCGCCCACCGCCCCCGCTCCCTCGCCGACCTGTTCATTTCCTTCACCTTGCTGGCCCTGCAGGGCTTCGGCGGCGTGCTGGCCATCGTCCAGCGCGAGATCGTCGACCGCAAGCGCTGGCTGACCCAGGAAGAATTCATCGAAGACTGGGCCGTCGCCCAGATCATGCCCGGACCGAACGTCGTGAACCTGTCACTGATGATCGGCGGCCGCTATTTCGGCATCGCCGGCGCGCTCGCCGCACTGGCCGGCCTGCTGACCGTGCCCCTGATCCTCGTCATCGGGCTGGCCGTGCTGCACGACCGCTTCGCCGACAGCCCCGTCGTGGCCGGCGCGCTGCACGGCATGGCCGCCGTCTGTGCCGGCCTGATCGGCGCGGCCGGCCTGCGCCTGGCGAGCGCGCTGAAGAAAAGCCCGCTGCCCCTGTCCTGGTGCCTGGCCATCGCGGCGGCCGGCTTCATCCTCGTCGCGTTCCTCAAATGTCCGCTCCCCTGGGTGCTGTTCGGCCTCGGCGGCCTGGGCTGCGTCCTCGCGTACCGCCGGCTCGCATCATGACGGCGCCCCTGCACCTCGCGCTGGACTGGGCCGACTGGCTCAATTTGTTCGGCCATTTCCTCCTGATGTCGCTGATGTCGGTCGGCGGGGCCATCTCGACGTCGTCGGAGATGCACCGCTTCCTCGTCGAGCAGCACCACTGGCTGACCCAGGAACAGTTCAACCAGTCCATCGCGCTGGCCCAGGCCGCACCGGGGCCGAACGTCCTGTTCGTCGCCCTGATGGGGTGGCACGTCGGCATGAACGCCGGCAGCACGGCCGCCGCGCTGTTCGGCGTGCTCGTGACGATGGTCGGCATCATGACGCCGTCCACCATCATCACGTACACAGCCGCCCGCTGGGGCCACCGCAACCGCGACCTGCGCGCCGTCCGGGCCTTCAAGCAGGGCATGGCGCCCATCGTGATCGCGCTGCTGCTGTCCACCGCCTGGATCATGGCCAGTTCCGCCGGTACCGGTGCGAGTGCCGGTGCAGGTGCCCCGACCGCGTCCGCCGTCCTGGCGAACTGGCCCCTGTGGCTCGCCGCGATCGTCAGCGGCCTGATCATCTGGCGCACGCGCATTCACCTGCTGTGGCTGCTCGCTGCCGGCGCCGTGCTGGGGGCGCTCGGCCTGATCTGAAGCGCAGTGGCGGCCTGCCTGCGGACCGGGCATACTTGCGCTTTCGATCAGTCAACCATCCGATGGACCGAGCCATGCCCGAACTCCTCAGCGAACACGTTTGTTTCGACGGCGTCCAGCGCTTCTACAAATACGATTCCGCCGCCATCGGCCTGCCGATGCGTTTTTCCGTGTACCTCCCTCCCGGCGCGCGCGGCAAGCGCCTGCCCGTCCTGTTCTACCTCGCCGGCCTGACGTGCACCGAAGAGACCTTCATGATCAAGGCCGGCGCCCAGCGCGTGGCGGCGCAGGAAGGCCTGATCCTGGTCGCGCCCGACACGAGCCCGCGCGGCGCCGGCGTGCCCGGCGAGACCGACAACTGGGACTTCGGCGCCGGCGCCGGTTTCTACGTGGACGCCACCCGCGAACCGTGGTCGACCCACTACCGCATGTACAGCCACATCCTCGAACTGCGCGAACTGGTGCTCGCCACCTTGCCGGCCGATCCGGCGCGCGTGGGCATCTTCGGCCACTCCATGGGCGGCCACGGCGCGCTGATGCTGGCGCTGCGCAACCCCGACCTGTTCCGCTCCGTGTCGGCCTTCGCCCCCATCGCCGCGCCGTCCCGCTGCCCGTGGGGCGAGAAGGCGTTCGGCGGCTATCTCGGCACCGATCGCGACGCGTGGCGCGTCTACGATGCGACCGAGCTGATGGCCTGTGCCGGCGCCCCGCCCTTCCCCAAGGGGATCCTGATCGACCAGGGCCTGGGCGACAAGTTCCTGGCCGAACAACTGTACCCGGAGGCGTTCGAGGAAGCCTGCCGCGCCGTCGGCCAGCCGCTCGAACTGCGCCGCCATCCGGGCTATGACCACGGCTATTACTTCATCTCCACCTTCGTCGAAGACCACCTGCGCTTCCACCGGCGCAACCTCGGCTGACGCCCGCATCTGCCCCGGTCCGCACTGTCATTGACCGGGGCGGTTTCGCAAAAATTCCCCGCTTTCGTTCGCCTGCTGTCCTGCCTCAAAGGTCCGTCCGGGTTCCCGCGCACGGTTCGAGACGACTCTTGCAAACCCTTTTCGACCGCCCTATAAATGGTGTTGCGGCGCCCTGCGCGCCGCGGGACATCATTCTTAAAAGGGAGGTCTATCATGAACCTGATCAGAAGAGGCACGACGCCGCTTTCCACGCTTTCCACACTCCGTCCCGGCGCCATGGAAGACCAGTTCGGACGCATGGTCGAAAACATGTTCCAGGACTTCTTCGCGCCGCTCGCCCAGGGGCGCTGGGCCGGCGAGGACGTCGGCATGCCGCGCCTGGACGTCAGCGAGACGGACAAAACCTTCGAGGTGAAGGCCGAGCTGCCCGGCGTCAAGAAGGAGGACGTGCACGTTTCGATCGACGGCCAGCGCGTCACCATCGAAGGCGAGTGTCAGCAGGCAAACGAACAGCGCCAGGGTGAGCAGGTGGTGTATTCTGAGCGCTCGACGCGCAAGTACCAGCGCAGCTTCACGCTGCCCTCCGAAGTCGACGATGCCAGCGCGCAGGCGCGGCTCGAGGACGGCGTCCTGATGCTCTCGCTGCCGAAGAAACAGGGCGGCACGGCGCGCCAGCTGACGATCCAGTAGGGTCGATGAGCCGCACGGCGAGGCACGCGAGCGGACGGCCCGCGGGCCGCCCGCGGG
>NZ_JBKYMO010000243.1:0-8488 GCF_047302915.1 Massilia sp. CT11-108
GCCCAGCCCAGCCCATCTCAGATCCAGTCGGCGAGCCGCGTGCACCGCGCGCCGGAGCTCCCTTCGGCGCGGGCGAACTGCAGTGCTTCGACATCCGCAGCCGCAAGCACGCGCAGGCGCGCGCGACGAAGGCCGTCGCCAGCGACCACTCGATCCACGCCAGTTCGCGCAGATCCCGGTTATCCGGGAAGGCATCCAGCTTCCACGCGCGCGGCGGGTTGCTCCGGCTGTGGCCCGCGAGATGGACCTGGCGCACGTGCTGCGCGGGGATGCCGTCGAGATAAGCGAAACGATCGAAACCGTGATTCGCGGCGCTGACGTACACGTTGTTCACGTCCAGCAGCAGGCCGCAGCCTGTGCGAGTTGAAACGGCCGGTGCGCGACCACGAGAGGTGATCCGACACATACAGGGGATCGCCCGCGGCGACGAGCGCCTTCGGGCGCTTGACATGGCTCGCTCGTTCGATCGGTGTGCGCAGTAACGGTCGCGTCACGCCGGCGTTCGCGCGGGCTCGGGGAGCCCGCCCCGCGCTTCTTCGGTGACGACCTGCTCATTTTCGGTGAGCGTGCCGCCGAGCGCCTTGCATGCCGTCGGCGTCTTGACGATCACGCCCTGGCCCTTGCAGTGGTTCAGGCCCTTGCAATCGTTCTTCGCCGTGGCACACAGGCGCTCGCCCTTGCAGGCGTTGATGCCGTAGCAGCGGCCCGGCTGTTCCTGGTCCTTGCCGGCGGCATGCGACGGGCTCGCGATGCCGGGGGGGCGATGGCGATGGAATCCCCGGCACTGCGTCGACGGGGAATTACGACACATTTGAACCCAAACCCATGTGATGCATGCAACCTGAATAAGGTCAGACATCCTATGTGTTGTTATCGCATAACACCCCTAACACGCAATTTGTGGTAGCGGATAGCAAATCTCAGAGGGAGCGTCCTCGTCTATGAGGAGAGCGATATGAATTCGAGTATCGATGACGAGAAAAAATTTATTGGTTCGATGATATTTACTCAAGTATGGTACCTACATGTCAGACGTCGTACTTGAACAACAACCTTTACGGGGTGTTTTCATCGATAGTCCGGCGCAGTTCGTACCGTGCCCAAAAATGTTAGCGTTTAACATTTTGTGTTAGGGCGAGCGCAAAAAATACCGAACAAGGAGAACAGTCACCGGAAAATGAACGCAGCACCGACCATCTCGACGCAGGACCAAAAAGGCCACAAGGCCACCAGAGAAGAAGAGAGAGGAGACAAATGATGCACCACTGGAACAGCGCCGCCCGGCGCAAGACACCGTATTGCCGCAACGCGTTTGCACTGACCGTCCTGGCCGGCCTCGTGTCCAGCGCCTGGGCGCAGGACAACACCGAACTGAAGGCGCAGGGCAGCGCCCCGACCGTTACCGTGACGGGCTACCGCAGCTCGCTGGCATTGTCCGCGCTGGAGAAGCGCGAGAACAACGGCCTCACCGACACGGTGTTCTCCGAGGACATGGGCAAATTCCCCGACCCGAACATCGCCGACGCGCTGTCGCGCGTGCCGGGCGTCACCGTGACCCGCGCGTCGATCGACGGCGAAGGCATGAACATCTCGATCCGCGGCATGGGGCCGGCGTTCACCCGCGTGCTGCTGAACGGCGCCCCGATGGCGTCCGCTTCGGCCGGCAGCTGGGGCGGCAACATCAGCGCCAACCGCGAAGTGGACATGGACTTCCTGCCGTCCGAACTGTTCCGCAGCGCGACCGTGTACAAGAGCCAGCAGGCGGACATCAGCGAAGGCGGCGTGGCCGGTACCGTCAACATGCGCAGCGTGCGCCCGTTCGACAAGAACGGTTTCCGTTCGGCGTTCACGGCCAGCGGCAATTACCGCGACAAGGACGGCAAGTGGGGCAACACGGGGTCGGCCCTCGTCAGCAACACCTGGAACACGCGCTTCGGCAAGGTCGGCGCGCTGTTCGGCTTCGCCTGGGGTAACACGAAATACCACACCGACGTGTTCCAGACCGTCGACATGCGCACGTTCCGCCTGAATGCGGACCAGCGCAACGCCTCCGACCCGGCCTCGATCGGCGGCGACTACTTCAACAGCCCGACCACCGTCCCCAGCGGCATGGACCTGTCGTCCCTGCCGGCGTACGCGCAGGCCGTGCTGAAGCCGGGCGCGCCGATCGACCGCGCGATGCTGCTGGCGCTGAACCCGGGCGCGACGATCCAGCAGATCGACAACGGCCTGATGGGCCGCCTGCCGCGCTACCTGGTGTACGACGGCGAGCGTCGCCGCCGCGGCGAGACGCTGAGCTTCCAGTGGCAGCCGAACGAGGACTGGATGGTCTACACGGACCTGATCTTCGCCCAGAAGGGCAACAAGATGCAGCAGGAAGACATGGCCGCCGGCATGCGCGCCAATACCCCGATCCCGATCGGCCTGACGTTCGACCGCACCGACTGCTCGGCCTATTGCACGATCACGGGCGGCACGCTGGCGAATACCTTCTGGGGCCTGGAATTCCGCCCGATGAAGGAAAACACGCACTTCCGCAGCATCAATCCGGGCTTCGAGTGGCACGCGTCCGACCGCCTGACCATCGACGGCCACGTCAACTACACGGACAGCGAGTTCTACCGCGACATGCCGACCGTGCTGGTGGCGACGCAGTCGGCGCCGACCGTCGTCAAGTACGACAACTCGACGCCCGGACAGATTCCGGTCATGTCCAGCAACATCGACATCAACGACCCGACCAAGTTCGGCTGGTACCAGCCGGGCCAGGGCCTCTCCGGCCTGCGCGGCGACATCTACCAGCGCCGCAACACGACCAAGGGCTCGCGCCTGAACCTGAACTGGGGCGACGACACGTTCGCGATCAAGGTGGGCGGCTCGTTCGACGACATCACGCGCCGCTACACGGACTACGGCAACGCCGACGCGTGGATGAACTACACCTGCGGCAACCAGACCAGTTACCAGTTCATCCAGCCGGACCGGGCGCTGCAAGGCCAGTGCGACGGCCGCTTCGCGCCGGGTCCGATCCCCGCCGGCACCTATCCCGGCTACGGCACGGGCTACACGCAGGGCCAGACGGCGCCGCTGACCTACCTCGGCTCCGCCGTCACGAACGGCGACCTGGCGAAGTACGTCCACAAGAGCGATCACGGCTTCATCACGATCGACTGGGACAAGTTTGCCCAGGACACCAACTACCAGCACTACCGTAACCTGTTCTTCGCCGCGCCGACGACCAACGGCGGCTACCTGCGCGAGAAGGTGTCGGCGTTCTACCTCTCGACCAATGGCCGCTTCCCCGTGTTCGGCCGCACGCTGCGCTACAACGCCGGCGTGCGCTACGCGACGACGGAGCAGACGATCGGCGCCCCGGTCAACACGCCAGACCCGCGCAACGCCGCGCAGGGCCTGCAACAGGGCGGCCGCTACCCGGACATGCAGACCTGGGTGTACGAATCGACCAAGTACCACAACATCCTGCCGTCGTTCAACCTCTCGTACAACCTGACGAAGAACGTGATCGCCCGCCTGTCCGGCTCCAAGTCGCTCACGCGCGCCAACCCGGCGGACCTGCACCAGACCCAGCTCTCGATCGGCGACCAGGGTGTGAACCAGGGTAACGTGACGAACCCGAACCTGAAGCCGTTCAAGGCCAACAACCTGGACGCGGGCCTGGAATGGTATTTCAGCCGCGAAGGCTATGTCGCGCTGTCCGGTTTCGCCAAGGACATCGTGAGCCGCCCGGGCCAGCGCCAGATCGACTACACGTTGTCCGACCTGGACAAGATCTACGGCACGGTGGGCCTGACGGACGCGCAGCAGGCGGCCGTGGACGCCGCCGGCGGTCGCGACAAGAAGCACGTGATCATCACCGAGCCGTACATGATCGACTCCAAGCTGAAGGTGCGCGGCCTGGAATTCACGTGGCAGCAGCCGCTGGACATGCTGCCGGTGAAAGGCTTCGGCTTCACGGGCAACTTCACGTACACGAAGCAGAAGGATGAAGCCGCGGGCGCACCGCCGGTGGCCGGCGTCCCGCCGCGCACCAACAACCTGACCGTGTATTACGAGAAGGACGGCCTGAACCTGCGCGTATCGCGCCAGTACCAGTCCAGCCTGATCAGCAATACGAACACGGGTCTGGGCAATGGCGTGTACGCATATTCGACGGGGCGCTCGCAGGTCGACATGTCGGCCGGCATGAACCTGCAGAAGGTGTTCGGCTTCGGCTACAACGCGGACCTGACGCTCAGCGTCTGGAACCTGAACAACGCGAAGAGCCAGAACTACACGGCGTTCTCCAACGCGATCTTCGACGAGAACAAGCCGGGCCGCAGCTACACCATGTCCCTGCGTACCTCGTTCTGATCACTTAGTTGCGTCTCCCCGGGCCGTTTTGCTGGCGGTCCGGTATTCGTGGAGCGGCCGTGTCTCCGGCCGCTCCTTTTTTAATGGCTGGTTTGCGACGTCGTCACGCGCCTCTTGTGTTCGTTCTGCTTTATTCTGAGTAAATCTCTACAGGGAAGATGCACGGCGTAGAATCTGACGTTGCGCTGGACCATTAACGCCTACGCTGCCACAACGACCACCCTCCCTTTTTTCCTACCAAAGATATACTTTGCTCCGCAGCTCACTATGCAAGCTCGTCATCTTTGAGCTCCGTATAAATGTCATTCAGACATCGTCCGATCAATCGTTTGTCGACCTCAGTTGCGGCACAACCCAAAACAAAGCGCTCCATCGGTACTATTTCGTGAAGTTCCTTGGGAATATTGCGATAGGCTTCGTATTTTTCGATTAGGTCTTTGATTTCGTGGCGATACCACTGGTACCGCTCCTGAAGCAGGAAAGCATCAACCAATGCGGCAGACGGAATACCGACGCCTGTTACATGAAGTTTAATTTCTTCAACAGTTCCACGGAATAGACTCGGGATTGAGCCTTTTGCCGAAAAGCGTATCGACACGGAGCTCGTGTGGTCATGAGGACTGGGCAGGCCGAGTGTCAACGGATCGGCTGCTGATTTGATGCTCGAGTTGCATTGCGGGCAGGACGGCACCAGGTTGTACAAGGAAACAGCGAGATAGGGATAAGTGGATTTAGGTAAAAAATGGTCGAGCGGAGGGCGAATGCGGTATTTCCGCGCCACCGTAGTAGCGTCGGGGTCAACATAGTAGTTGATATGATGGGCGTGGCAATACGGACATATCCGAAGGTTATGTGCACTTACGAGTTCGTAAGCGCACCAGTCGGTCCGCTTCTCCGAAAATTTGTCGTAGTCGAAACAGGATTCAATGACGGCAAGCGTGTTCTTGTGAATCAGGTCGATTGTCGCATTCCCCTTCTGCGTGCGCGCCGCATAGGCACTGAATGCTGGGAAACGGCCTTGGACAAGACGGGCGATCCGCGAAAGCCGTGAAGGCGAACCGATCAGGATACCGTCCAGCATATTTTCAAGAAAATTCAACAGGCCTTTGTCAATTGGGTCGGTAATTGCGAGGCTCGCCAAGCCTGTTGTCATGCCGATATCAAAGCGTACCCGTAACAGGTCGAGGTGCTTTTGGCAGGCAATGCGCGAGAGTGCATCAAGCTTGAGCATAATATGTCTCAATCCGGCGGGTGATCTCTTCGACGAGGTACTTCCGTAACCGTTTCGACGCGATTTGCTGGACCAATGCAAGAACCTCGAGCGCCATTTCGGGTGTTCCATCTTCGCGCAGATAGCTGGCAATTCGCGAGTATTGTGTGGCGGCAAGTTCTCCTGCGAATTCGTCGACGTGATACACCGTTTTTAGCAACTCGTCTGGTGCCGCAGCAAATCCATTGTTCATCCTTCCGTGTTGAACATCGAACAGTCGGTTCGGAGGCGCGTCACCGGCGAGAATCAAGGAATGGGTGGACAAAACAAGATGAATCGCGTTAAAGCGCGAGCGATAGTGTTGCAAGAACCCTGTCAGATGCGACAGATAGGTTCGTTGCCACTCCGGGTGCATGAACATCTCGCCTTCGTCTACCGTCAGAACGACAGAATGGATGTGTCTGCTCGCCAGTTGTTCCAGCGCGCCAGCTAATGAGGCGAAAAGCATAAGCATTGCTACCTGTCCGCTGCTCAAATGCAAAAAGGACCATTTCAAGAGACCGAGATCCTCGGCTTGGCGTAGACCTTCGGTAACGTCCTCCGCCCAATTGCCAGCGTCCTGGACGTAGTTCAGAAAAGGGCCTCTGCGCCGAAGTCCCATCCGGCCACTGTTCCTGGCCTGAGTGATGGCATCATAGATACGTGCGCTGGCTGGTCCGCTGGCCGGGTAGCGCAGCATTATCACGTTTCGGACTGCTTGGGGCGGGTCCTGATCCTTGAGCTCGGTGACCAATCTGCGCAGCAAATCCTTGGCATCCTCATCACTAAGAAGGCGGGCACGCTCCATTTCGATCGACAATTGGGCCGCCAAGCTGTCGTCCAATTGAACGGGGAGGTTGCGGATACGCGTATATTCCTCACGTGTCAGGGATACATACTTTGGCTCAGATGGCGCCTCGCCCCGCTTGACATTTGACGTGTAGCGTTCTACTTGCGAGCGCAGCGACGGGATTTTGACCTTGGGCGCAACTTCCATTGACTGGATGAACGTCAAATGACGCGGTAATGCCGTCGCTGCGCGAAACAGTGCAACGCCTCCAAAAGGGTTGTCGGAAGCGAATGATGGCGTGACGTCCAGCGTAGGGCTTGCCGCAAACGCTGCGCGACGTCGCGCTGCCTCGAACGGCGACGTTGTGTAGAACACCGTTCCGAAGCCGGGTCCAAAATGTTCGACATAGCGATGAGTAACGACTCGCTCATGAAGAATTACAGTGACATCATGCAAATGGCTGCCCGGATCAACATATAAATCTCCGTCCCGCTCCCAGAGCACACCGAGCGGTATTTCCCCTTCCTCACGTGCAAGGGTATTGCAAATTTGTAGCAGCAACTTGGTTTTGCCGCCACCATTTACGCCGTAGAGCACAGTCAGAGACTCCACAGCTTCCGGAATCGTTGACTCCAATGCGGCATGACCGGTATTGAACTTTAGCGTAACAGTCAACTCATTGCTGGCAATGGAATCTTCGTGCAAACAGTAAACATTGGTCAGAAATAGCAGCGATGGAGATGGCTTGCTTGGCAAAATAAATGCGTGGAGGCGCAATTGTGACATGACTCGTTCACCGATTAGACGGCGCCGGCAATATAAAAATGAAATTATAGTTGCAAGACGGAACGAAAAAAATATCGCATTGTCACCAAGCTCTCTTTAACGCCGCGAGCATTTGGAGGAGGTGAGTCAAGAGTCTTCGGCAGCGTAGGTGCGTATGGCCGAGTAAACCTCAAACTCGGACCGCGGAGCTGCCAGCCCCTGGTGGAGTACGGAATCGCAACCTGTTCCAGTGCCGCCACCATCGGTTGGCACTGCCTGTCGATTGCGCAGGACACCCGCTTCAAACTGATGTTCCAAGCAGATTGCTGCTGGAACGCGAATGGTTACACCGGAACGCCCTTCGAGGGCGTCATTGCCGCTATCCTTGGCATGGTCACCGTCGGATCGGTCGTGGAACTGAGCGTGTTACACAATCCTGCTGTTCGTTCGACGAATGGGCGCGCCGCTCGCGACCAAAACGGTAATAGTGGGGGGCTTACGCTGAACATGGTCGGCCTCGTCAATACGAGCGGCGGGTTCGTGTCGATGCCCGCCTGAGCTCGCATGAAAAGCACGAACAGGGTTTTTTCTATTGCGCGGCCACGGACCACGTGAACCGCACCCCGTCGCTCCCATCCGGCACCGGCCCCGGACTGTCCGCCCGCACCGCATGCGTGACCGGATCGACACGCACGAACCGGTTCGTCACGAGCGACATCAGCACCAGTTCGCCGGTCGGCGTCTCAATCCACTGGAAGCTCTCCGCCTTGCCGGGCTTTCCTTTGCGCACGCCCACGTTACCCTTCGCGTCGACGCTGACCCAGGCCGCGCCGGACTGCAGGGCGACACGTCCGAGCCCCATGTCCTGCACCCGATACGGCGCCACCTTGCGGCCGGTCTTGAATTCCGCGAGCTGGATGCGCTGTCCGAACGGGATCGCGCGCATCAGGCCGTGCGGATTCGGCTGGTAGACGTCGATGCTGTCGAAATCCGCGTGCCCCCCCGTCTTCCCGGACTGGTTGTAGTTGAAGAGCGCATAGCGCACGCCTTGGAACGTCTTCAGCTGGAACACCATCGTGAACGGCGCGCCGATCGGCGCGAAGTCCTTGCCGTCGACGGACCAGGAAAAGCGCGCCTGCTCCGTGAGGAAGTCGCAATCCGCGCGCAGCTGCACGCGCGTGGCGCCGGCCGGCAGCGGCACGCGCACGGTGCGGCCGGTTTCCTGGTCGTACAGTGCCACTTGCAGGCCGGTCGCCGTCCTTTCCACGCCCAGCGTCGCATACGGAAGGTTCAGCAGGGCGAGGCCGGCGACG
>NZ_JBKYMO010000244.1:0-8442 GCF_047302915.1 Massilia sp. CT11-108
CGCCCTCGTGCAGTTGCGCTTCGCTTCGCTCGCTGTGGTCAGCTCGCGGCGGGACTTCCACCCACAAGAGTGCGCCCATGCTGGGCGCACCAAAAAAAACACCGCCCGGAGGCGGTGTCGATGCGTCGCAAGCGCGGCCGCTTACTGCATGTGCTGGCCGCCGTTGATGGCGATGTTAGCGCCGGTGACGAAGGCGGCTTCGTCCGACGACAGGTACGCGACCAGGCCAGCCACTTCTTCCGGCTTGCCCAGGCGGCCCATCGGGATCTGCGGCAGGATCTTCGATTCCAGCACTTCGGCCGGGATGTCGGTGACCATCTTGGTGCCGATGTAGCCCGGCGAGATGGTGTTCACGGTGACGCCCTTGCGCGCCACTTCCAGCGCCAGGGCCTTCGTGAACCCGTGGATGCCGGCCTTGGCCGCCGAGTAGTTGGTCTGGCCGAACGCGCCCTTCTGGCCATTGACGGACGAGATGTTGATGACGCGGCCCCAGCCGCGCTCGACCATGCCGTCGGCGACGGGCTTGGTCATGTTGAACACGGAATCCAGGTTGGTCTTCATGACCGCATCCCAGTTGACCTTGTCCATCTTCTTGAAGGTCATGTCGCGCGTGATACCGGCGTTGTTGACCAGCACGTCGACGGGGCCGACTTCCTGCACGACCTTGGCCACGCAGGCCTGGGCGGAGTCGTAATCGGACACGTCGCATTCATACGCCTTGAAGTCATGGCCCTGTTCGCGCATTGCAGCAAGCCAGCCTTCCGCTTTCTTGCTGCCCGGCGAGTACGTCGTCACGACCTTGTAGCCGAGCGCCGCCAGCTTGATACAGATCGCTTCACCCAGGCCGCCCATGCCGCCGGTCACTAATGCCACTCTAGCCATTGTCTTCTCCTAGTTTTGCACACACTTGTTAACTACGGATACCGGCACGGCGCCCCAGCGGTAGCGCCGTGCGGGTGTTTAATCGCGCTCGACTGCCAGGGCAACGCCCATGCCACCGCCGATGCACAGGGCAGCGAGGCCCTTCTTGGCGTCGCGGCGGACCATTTCGTGCAGCAGGCTCACCAGCACGCGCGCGCCCGAGGCGCCGATCGGGTGGCCCAGCGCGATCGCGCCGCCGTTGACGTTGATCTTCGACGTGTCCCAGCCCATCTGCTTGTTGACGGCGACGGCCTGGGCGGCGAAGGCTTCGTTGATTTCCATCAGGTCGACTTCTTCGTGCTTCCAGCCGGCCTTTTCCAGCGCCTGGCGGGCGGCGTCGACGGGGCCCATGCCCATGATGGCCGGGTCCAGGCCGGCCGACGAATACCCCTTGATGCGGGCGATCGGGGTCAGGCCCAGTTCCTTCGCTTTCGAGGCCGACATCATGATCACGGCGGCGGCGCCGTCGTTCAGGCCGGATGCGTTGCCGGCGGTGACGGTGCCCTCCTTGTTGAAGGCCGGACGCAGGCTGGCCAGGCCTTCCAGCGTGGCGCCGTGCTTCGGATACTCGTCGGTATCGAACACGGTGGTGCCCTTCTTGGAGGCGATCTCGATCGGGATGATCTCGTCCTTGAACTTGCCGGCCTTTTGCGCGGCTTCCGCCTTCAGCTGCGACTGCAACGCGAATTCGTCCTGTTCCTGGCGCGAGATTTCGTACTTGCGCGCGACGTTCTCGGCCGTCACGCCCATGTGGTACTGGTTGTAGACATCCCACAGGCCGTCGACGATCATCGTGTCGGTCAGCTTGGCATCGCCCATGCGGAAGCCGTCGCGCGAACCGTTCAGCACGTGCGGCGAGGCGCTCATGTTTTCCTGGCCGCCGGCGATCACGATCGAGGCGTCGCCGCACTTGATGGCCTGGGCCGCCAGGTGGGTGGCGCGCAGGCCGGAGCCGCATACCATGTTCAGGGTGAACGCCGGGACCTTGTCCGGCAGGCCGCTCTTGATGACCGCCTGGCGCGCCGGGTTCTGGCCGACGCCGGCCGTCAGGACCTGGCCCATGATGACTTCGCTGACCGCGGCCGGATCGATGCCGGTCTTCGTCAGCAGGTGCTTGATGACCTGGGCGCCTAGCTCGGCAGCCGGAATTTTTGAGAGCGTGCCACCGAACTTGCCGATTGCAGTACGGCCTGCGGCCACGATTACGACATCTTCCATATCAATCTCCGGTATCCCGGCCCCAGCGGCCGGGGTTCAATGAGTGGACAGCCCTGCTGTCGGCCTTTTTCTGCCCAGGCCTGGAAGAATTCGAACACCAGCACAACGCGCGCTTGAGGAATCACAATCTCCGCTCAAGCTTGGACAGAAAGCCAACAATATTAGTGACCTCGCTTAAATCTTGTTTAAGCAAAATCAATCTTATCAGCTTATTCATCGGAAAAAACAGCCTTTTTATTGATTTTGCTTAAGGCTGAGCATCTTTCTCAGACATTATTTTTGTTCAGGAAACAGGAGTTTCCAGTCATCCAAACTCGCCCAAAACCCTTTTCCGTTGAGTGAAATTTCACAGTAGAATGCACGGGCTAAGCCAACCACATTGATTTATGCCCAAAAGCTCGAGCTCCCTGCCCATCGAAATCAAGATCTCCACGGTCGTGGCCATTTCGACCATCCTGCACTCGGCCGATCCGATCGCGATCGATGCCGCGCTGAAGCAGATGACCGGGGGTGTGTCGGATTTTTTCGAGGATGAATTTGCCGTCATCGACGTCGCCGGCATCGCCGACGACGCCGCGCACCTCGATTGGGAGGCGCTGGTCGCGCTGCTCAAGAAGTACCGCCTGAACGCCGTCGCCGTGCGCGGCGCGCCGGCCGCGCTGCACGACGTGATCCGCGCCCACGACCTGTTCCTGGACGACGGCACCAGCGGCTTGCAGACGAGCGCCGGCCGCGAACGGGAGGTGCCCGCGGCACCGGTCGACACGGCAGAGCCCACAGCCGAACCCGCACCATCGCCCGCGCCGGCCCCTGCGGCACCGGTGCACGCAATGATCGTCGACACGCCGGTCCGTGCCGGCCAGCGCATCTACGCGCGCGGCACCGACCTGATCGTGACCGCCGTCGTGAACAATGGCGCGGAGCTCATCGCCGACGGCAGCATTCACGTGTACGCGCCGCTGCACGGCCGCGCGCTGGCGGGGGCGTCGGGCAATGCGGGCGCGCGCATCTTCGCGCTGCAGTTACAGCCAGAACTGGTGTCGATCGCGGGCGTTTACCGGACGTTCGACGAAGGTTTCCCGGCGGAGGTCGCACGCCAGCCGGCACAAATCCGTTTGGTCGGCGACCGAATCGATATATCATCGCTGGGTTCGGCGACCCGCAATTAAAGCGCGCCCCTGTACCAGCACTGACCAGATACTGAAAAGGACACAATTTTTTCATGGCAAGAATTATCGTTGTAACGTCCGGTAAGGGTGGTGTGGGCAAGACCACCTCGAGCGCAAGCTTCTCGACCGGCCTCGCACTGCGCGGGCACAAGACCGTCGTCATCGATTTCGACGTCGGCCTGCGCAATCTCGACCTGATCATGGGTTGCGAACGCCGCGTCGTGTACGACCTGATCAACGTCATCAACGGCGAAGCGAGCCTGACCCAGGCCCTGATCAAGGACAAGCACTGCGACAACCTGTTCATCCTGCCGGCTTCGCAGACGCGCGACAAGGACGCGCTGTCGGAAGAAGGCGTGGAAAACGTGCTGAACGAGCTGGTCAAGATGGACTTCGAATTCATCATCTGCGACTCGCCGGCCGGCATCGAGCACGGCGCCCTGATGGCACTGACGTTCGCCGACGAAGCGCTGATCGTCACCAATCCGGAAGTCTCGTCCGTGCGCGACTCCGACCGCATCCTCGGCATCCTGCAAGCCAAGTCGCGCCGCGCCCAGAGCGGCGGCGAACCGGTCAAGGAACACCTCTTGATCACCCGCTACTCGCCGCGCCGCGTGGAAAACGACGAAATGCTGTCGTACGAGGACGTGCAGGAAATCCTGCGCATCCCCCTGCTCGGCATCATTCCGGAATCGGAAGCCGTGCTGCACGCGTCGAACCAGGGCAACCCGGCCATCCACTTCAAGGAGACGGACGTGGCCCAGGCCTACCAGGACGTCGTGTCCCGCTTCCTGGGCGAAGACATCCCGCTGCGCTTCACCAGTTACGAAAAGCCGGGCTTCCTGCAGCGCCTGTTCGGAGCGAAGTGATATGCCTCTGCTCTCATTCCTGTTCCCCAAGAATCAGAAAAGCGCGACGGCGGCCAAGGAAAGGCTGCAGATCATCATCGCGCGCGAACGCAGCGGCCGCGGCGGCCCGGATTTCCTCCCCGCCCTGCACCGCGAGCTGATCGAAGTGATCTCCAAGTACACCAAGGTCAACGCCGAGGACATCAAGATTTCCCTCGACCGCCAGGGCAACCTGGAAGTGCTCGACGTCAACGTCGTCCTGCCGGACGCCTGACCCCGTTCTTTCTGCCGCGCCGGGGTGATCACGCCGGCGCGGCGGCCACCTCGCGCACGACGCGCGTGCAGGCATCGATGTGCTGGTAGCCCATCTGCCTGAATAACGCAAAGCCGATCGCGGCCGACGCGACCTGCCCCGCCAGCGGCACGATCTTCGCCGCCGACTTGGCCGCCAGCTTGGCGCCCGACTTCTGCAACAGCTTCAGCACCAGCTCCTTCGTCACGATCTTGCCCACGAGCGTACTGCCGATGGCCGCCACGGCCTGGTAAGTGGCGATGCGCATGCGCGGCTGCAGCCGGTCGATCTGCTCCGGCGACAGGCCGAACGCCCGGTTGATCTCTTCCACCATGACGGCAAAGCTGGACAGGTCCGCAACGATGTCCACGCCCGGCACCGGGATCACGGATACGCCTGCCGAAATGGCCGCGCGCTTGCGCACGAGGCCGCGGCAGCGTTCGCGCACGCGTTCGATGTCCTCGCTGGAGACCGGCAACAGGGCCAATTCGTCGCCCTGACTCTTCTTCTTGAACATGTTAGCTCCTCAACCACAATGTTGACGTCAGTGTAACCGGGAGTTTGTCTACGGCCTGACACAACTATGACGCAATTTCCCAACGAAAATGTGAATTTATCTGAGGCATCAGTAGCTTTGCGTTTTAAAAGTCTGATATATTTAGTGACATTGTAGGAATGTTCCTACAGTGATGTCCTTCAGTCCCACAAGCCGAGACAGCCTGAAAATCATGAGAATATCCGTACTGGACAACGACACGACCCAGGCAGAACTCATCTGCCAAGTTCTGAACGGAGCTGGGCACAGCTGTCAAGCCTTCGACAGTGGTAAAGAATTGCTGGGGCAACTCCGCAAGGACAGCACCGACCTGCTGATCGTCGACTGGCAAGTGACCGACGTCCCGGCGGCGGAACTCCTGCGCCGCGCCAAGGAAAAACTGGCGCCGAATACCCCGACGATGTTCCTGGCCGGCAGCTCGGCCGAAGACGACATCGTGGCCGGCGTCACGGCCGGTGCCGACGACTACCTCGTCAAGCCGCTGCGCCGCGGCGAGCTGGTGGCACGCACGCAGGCCCTGCTGCGCCGGGCGTACCCGTCGCAGAATGGTGCCGAACAGTTACAGTTCGGTCCGTACGTGTTCGAGACCCGCCCGGGCCGCCTGATGATGGACGGCGAACAGATCGACGTCACGCACAAGGAATTCAACCTGGCGCTGCTGTTTTTCCGCAACCTGGGCCGTCCGCTGTCGCGTGCGTACATCCACGAATCGATCTGGGTGCGCGAAACGGCCGTCCCGTCGCGTACGATGGACACCCACGTTTCGCGCGTCCGCAACAAACTGCGCCTGCGTCCGGAAAACGGTTTTCGCCTCGTGCCGGTCTATAGCTACGGCTACAGGCTGGAAAAGCTGGGCGCGTGAAACCCTGACGCTGTAGGGGTATAATGGGCGCGCTGCCCAATTTTTGATCACCCATGCAACTGCTCGCCGTCGGCCTCAATCACACTACAGCACCGGTCTCGCTGCGCGAGCAACTGGCGCTGGCGCCTGAGCAGCTGGGCGATGCGGTGCAGGCGGCGCGCGGCTGGTTCTCGAAGTTCAATACTCGCGGCGAAGACGAAGCGGCGCTGCTCTCCACGTGCAACCGCACCGAGATGTACGCCGCCAGCTGCGCACCCGACCCGCTCGACGCGTCCGCGCGCTTTCTCGCGGATTACCACGACCTGAATTTCGCCGACCTGCGCCCGCATTTGTACATGCTGCCGCAGCACGACGCCGTGCGCCACGCGTTCCGCGTCGCCTCCGGCCTCGATTCGATGGTGCTGGGCGAGGCCCAGATCCTCGGCCAGATGAAGGATGCCGTGCGCGTCGCCGACGAAGCGGGCGGCCTCGGTACTTATCTGCACCAGCTGTTCCAGCGCAGCTTCGCCGTCGCGAAGGAAGTGCGATCGACGACCGAGATCGGCGCGCACAGCGTGTCGATGGCCGCCGCCGCCGTGCGCCTGTCGGAACGCATCTTCGATCGCGTCAGCGAGCAGAACGTGCTGTTCATCGGCGCCGGCGAGATGATCGAGCTGTGCGCCACGCACTTCGCCGCCCACAATCCGAAGTCGATCACGATCGCCAACCGCACGCTGTCACGCGGCGAGGCGCTGGCCGCGCGCTTCAACGGCAGCGCGATCGGCCTCGCCGACCTCTCTGAACGCCTGGCGCAGTTCGACGTCGTCATCGCCTCCACCGGCTCCACCTTGCCGCTGATCGGCAAGGGCCTCGTCGAACGCGCAATTAAAGCGCGCCGGCACCGGCCGATGTTCATGGTCGACCTGGCCGTCCCGCGCGACATCGAACCGGAAGTGGGCCGCCTGAACGACGTGTTCCTGTACACGGTCGACGACCTGGCCGAGGTGGTGCGCACCGGCGTCGAAAGCCGCCAGGCGGCCGTCGCGCAGGCCGAGGCCATCATCGAGACGCGCGTGCAGTCGTTCATGCACTGGATCGGCGACCGCGCCGTGGTGCCCGTCATCCGCGACATGCACGAATCGAGCGAAGCGATGCGCCTGGCCGAACTGGAACGGGCGCGCAAGCTGCTCGCCAGGGGCGAAGACATCGAGACGGTGCTCGACGCCCTGTCGAAGGGCCTCACCGCGAAATTCCTGCACGGCCCGCAACAGGCCCTGCACCGCGCCCAGGGCGACGAACGCGCCCGCCTCGCGAGTTTGCTGCCCCAGCTGTTCCGCGGCCGCCGTTAGCGGCCCGCACTCCTTCGTCGTACCCGCGTGCCGCTTCCCGCGGCTTGTCCGCTGTCATTCCCCATAAGAGCCCTATGAAACCATCCATGCTGGCCAAGCTGGACCAACTGGCCAACCGCCTCGTCGAACTGGACGAACTCCTGATGTCCGAAGGCGCCACCGCGAACATGGACAGCTTCCGCAAGCTGAACCGCGAACACGCCGAACTGAGTCCGCTGGTGGCCGTCTATCGCCAGTACCAGACCGCGCAGGCCGACATCGACGCCGCGCAGGAGATGCTCGCCGACCCGGACATGAAGGAATTCGCGCAGGACGAGATCGACGCGGCGAAGGCGCGCATGGCGGAACTGGACCTCGAGTTGCAGAAGATGCTGCTGCCGAAGGACGAGAACGACGAGCGCAACATCTTCCTCGAGATCCGCGCCGGCACGGGCGGCGACGAATCCGCGCTGTTCGCGGGCGACCTGCTGCGCATGTACACGCGCTACGCGGAGCGCAACCGCTGGCAGGTGGAGATGGTGTCGGAATCGCCGTCCGACCTGGGCGGCTACCGCGAAGTCATCGTGCGCATCGTCGGCCAGGGCGCCTACTCGAAACTGAAATTCGAGTCCGGCGGCCACCGCGTGCAGCGCGTACCGGCGACGGAGACGCAGGGCCGCATCCACACCTCCGCCTGCACCGTCGCCGTGATGCCGGAGGCGGACGAAGTGGAGGACGTGCAGATCAATCCGGCCGACCTGCGCATCGACACCTACCGCGCTTCGGGCGCCGGCGGCCAGCACATCAACAAGACGGATTCCGCCGTCCGCCTGACGCACCTGCCGACCGGCATCGTCGTCGAATGCCAGGACGACCGCAGCCAGCACAAGAACAAGGCGCAGGCAATGAAAGTCCTCGCCGCGCGCATCAAGGACGTGCAATTGCGCGAGCAGCAGAGCAAGGAAGCGGCAACCCGTAAAAGCCTGATCGGCTCGGGCGACCGCAGCGAGCGTATCCGCACCTACAACTTCCCGCAGGGCCGCCTGACCGACCACCGCATCAACCTGACGCTCTATAAACTGGACATGATCATGGACGGCGACCTGGCCGAACTGACGAACGCCCTGTCGGCCGAGCACCAGGCCGAACAACTGGCGGCGCTGGGGGATTGATCAACAACAAACCGGGGTGGGGGCCCCGTTTTTGGGAATTTTAAAAAAAAGGGGGGGGGCCCCCGGGGTTAGAACGGGGTAAGTTTGTAGAGAGTAA
>NZ_JBKYMO010000245.1:0-8406 GCF_047302915.1 Massilia sp. CT11-108
TCGCGTATTCGCTCGCGCGCGACGGCGACGTCCGGATCGGCATTGTGCAGCACGCGCACGGCGTCCCCGCGCCACGCGGACAGCACGTCGGCCAGCCGCTGCGCCAGCGCTTCTCCGCGGAACACGCCGCCGTTCAGCAGCAGGGTATCCGGCACGGGCAGGCGATCGTCATCGGGGATGCCCAGCGCCTCGCGCGCCGCCTGCGCGTGCTGGCGCAGGAAGCCCGCCAGATGGCGCGTGATGGCCGGGTCGCTCGCATACGGCAGGCCGAATTCGACGATGCCGGCGCGGGCGCGCTGCGGACCTTCCCGCGTGTCGTTTAAAGGGAAAAAACCGTCCAGCACGATGCGGTCGACGTCCGCCTTGGCGATCGTCGCGGAGCGGCTCGCGCCTCATCGGCGCCAGCCGCTGCCGAGCAAGGTGACGGTCACTTCATCCGGCGCGTCCGGCGCCAGCAACTGTTCCTTCGCGGCGCGGCAGCGTTCCGTCAGTTGCGCGAGGCGGCCGGCCGACAGGCGCTGGCTTTCGCCCAGGCGCGACTCGGCCAGGTGGGCGAGGGCGAGGTCCATGTTGTCGCCGCCGAGGATCAGGTGGTTGCCCACGCCGATGCGCGACAGTGCCGGTTCTCCATCCTTCAGCTCGACCTTCACGAGCGTGAAGTCGGTGGTGCCCCCGCCCACGTCGGCGACGAGCACGAGCTTCGCATCCGCGAGGTCGGCAGCCAGCGTGGTGCGATGGCGTTGCAGCCAGTCGTACAGCGCGGCCTGCGGTTCCTCCAGCAGGCGCACGTCGGACAGGCCGGCGAGGCGCGCCGCTTCCAGCGTGAGGGCGCGCGCGCCTTCGTCGAACGAGGCGGGGATCGTGAGGACGATCTGCTGCCGCTCCAGCGGCCTTGCGGGGTGCTGCGTATTCCACGCCGCGCGCAGGTGGGCGAGATAGCTGGCGCTCGCGGCCAGCGGCGAGACTTTCGGCACGTCGTCCGGCGCGCCCCACGGCAGGATGGGCGCCGTGCGGTCCACGCCCGGATGCGACAGCCAGCTTTTCGCGGAGGCGACGAGCCGGCCCGGCGACGCCGCGCCAAGACTCCTCGCGAGGCGGCCGGTGGCGACGCGTGCCACGCCGCCCACGTCCGGCTGTTGCCACGGCAATTGCAGCGCATCCGCCGCGAGCTCGCCCTCGAGCGGGTGGTAGCGGCTCGACGGCAGCAGCGGCGCCGTGCCCACTTCGCCGGGCGCCACCAGTTGCGGAATATCGAACGTGGCGACCTGCTCGGACCCCGCGTCGGCATACGCCAGCACCGTGTTGGTGGTGCCGAGGTCGATGCCGACGAGGGCTGGTTTGGTGCGGGTCACTGCTCGCTGCTGCGGACGTCGAACTCGACCTTCCAGCGCTGGCCTTCACGGGCCACGGCCACCAGTTCCAGCGTGCCCGCTTCCGTCGCCACGGCATGCAGCTTCACCTGCACGACGTCGCCCGGCGTGCGGCCTTCCGCCGGCAGCGTCGCCTGGATCTCGTTCAATTCCTGCAGCTCGTCCTGGCTCCACGACTCCAGCACGGTGCCGATCTGGTCTTGCCGGCGCACGGTGGAGCCGAAGAAGCGGAAGTGCACGGGCTCGCCCACGACGAGGCCGAATTCCTGGCCCGGCAGTTCCAGCTCGCTGCCTTCTTCCATGCCGAACGGCGCCACGCACAGCGCTTCCAGCGGCGGTTCGAAGCCGGGGATCGCGGGCATCGAGGACTCGACGCCGACGTAGTACGACCGGGCCGTGCCGCCGCGTATGCGCACGCCGCCGCCACGGCGCGCATAGCCGTAGTAGGCGGCGCCGCGCGCGACGGCGAGATCCAGGTCCGCGCCTTCCAGCATGCGGGCCGGTTCGGCGCCTTCCATGTACAGCCAGTCGTTGATGGTGTCCATCACGCGCCTGGCGAGGATGTCCGACTTGAACACGCCGCCGTTGAACAGCACGGCGCTCGGGTGCAGGAAGGTGTGCTCGGCATTCACCTTGCCGTTGAAGCCTTCCAGCTCCGCTGTCGCACCGGCCTGGCGGCCGAGGAAGGCAGCGAGGTGGCGCGTGATGGCGGCGTCCTGCGCGTACGGCAGGCCCACTTGCGTGAGGCCGGCGCGCGTGCGCGTCGCGGGACGTGCGGACGCTTCCACGCGCGGGAAGAAGCCGTCCGTGATGAACGTGGTGACTTCGTCGCGCGTGAGCTCCGTGCGGATCGAGCCGCCGATCAGCTTCGAGCCGCGGCTCGGCACCACGATCGGCCACGTGGTCGCGTTGGCGTCCGCCAGCAGGTGTTCCTTGGCGCCGCGGCAGGCGTAGGTGAGGGCGCGCATCTGCCAGGCGTCCAGCTGCGTGCCGTTCGCCTGCAGCTTGCGTGCGACGAGGTGGGCCAGCGCGAGGTCCATGTTGTCGCCGCCCAGCAGGATGTGGTCGCCGACGGCGACGCGGTGCGGTTCGAGGTTGCCGTCGCGTTCGAGGATGGCGATCAGCGAGAAGTCGCTCGTACCGCCGCCCACGTCGACGACCAGCACGATGTCGCCGGCTTTCACTTGCTTGCGCCAGCCGCCGCCGCTGCCTTCGATCCAGCTGTACAGCGCGGCCTGCGGTTCTTCCAGCAGCGTCGGGTTGCCGTAGCCGGCGCTGCGCGCGGCCTCTGCCGTCAGCTCGCGCGCGGCCGGATCGAACGACGCCGGGATCGTCACGGTGACGGCCTGCTGTTCGAACGGCGCGTCCGGATGCGTCGCGTTCCACGCGGCTTTCAGGTGCTCGAGGTAGCGGGTCGATGCGGCCAGCGGCGACACGCGTTCGACTTCTTCCGGCGCGTCGGTCGGCAGGATGGCGGCGCGGCGGTCGACGCTCGGGTGGCTCAGCCAGCTTTTGGCCGACGACACGAGGCGGATCGGCGTGCCGGCGCCGCGACTGCGTGCCATTTCACCCACGATGGGCGCGGCCTGGCCGTTCGTCCACGGCAGCGCCAGTTCGCCCGGCGCCAGTTCGTCCGGGTGCGGCAGGTACAGGAACGAGGGCAGCAGCGGCAGCGCTTCCACGGTGCCGGGCGCGCTCAGTTGCGGAATGCCCAGCACGCCCTGGTCGGCCTTCTCGCCATCGCTGGCCTGCAGGTCGACGTACGACAGCGCGCTGTGCGTCGTGCCGAGGTCGATGCCGATGGCGTAGCGGGCGTCGTTGGTCTGGATGTCGCTCACAGTTCCACCTCCGCCGGGGCGATGACGCTGGCATCGTGTTTATCCGCCAGCTGCGGCAGGCGCACGTCGCGGGCGCGCCAGCCGCGGTGCGACAGGGTGCCGGTGAACGGCGCCTTGCCGACGACGTTGCCGGTCAGGCGCACGCTGGCGGCGTCGAAGCCTTCCGGCAGCGTGATGCGCGTGCCTTCCAGCTCGCCGCGCACGGGTTCGATGGTGAAGTGCTCGCGCAGCACGCGCGCGCAGCCTTCGTGCACGAGACGGGCGGCGGCGCCGATGTCGGCGTCCGCATAGACCGTGATGTTTTCGTTGGCGAAGTCGATCAGGCGCGCTTCGCGCTGCAGGAGGCCCAGCAATTGCAGGGCCGCGTCCGGCGTGGCGATGCGTAATGGGGCCGATGCGGGGGCCGGTGCCGGCGCGGGCTTCGGTGCAGGCGCCGGTGCGGGAGCAGGTGCGGCGATCGGGCCGACCTGGTCGTCGCGCACGCGCGCGGCGAACTCGGCGTCGCCCAGGGTCTTGAAGAAGGCGCCGAAGGCAAGGGACAGCCGGCTCCAGAAGGATGGCAGGTTGGTCGGTTGGCTCATGTTCTTGTGGTGTCTGGTGCGTGGTTCAGAAAGGGCGCATGATACCAGTTAGACAGCATCTGGTTCGGGTTCGCCGCCCGCCGCACCCGCCAGCAGCGCACGTGCATACACGTCGAAATCGTCCAGCCCCCGCTTGATGATGGTCACCAGCGCGGGCAGCGGCGCGGCCTGGTGGTCCCATTCGGCGCGGCAGAATTCGCCCGTGCGCTTGAGGTCCTCGGCCAGTGCCGGCTCGATCCAGCCGTTGTCCGCCAGTAGCGTGATGACGTCGCGCTCGTCGTGCGCCGGGCCCAGGCCGCGGTCGGCCAGCACGTAATCGCCCATCTCGACGGCCGCTTCCCAGGCGCGGATCACGTTCAAGGTCGCCGCGTCCTGGCGCGTGATGTCGCCGACGAAGGTGGTCGGGTCCTTTTCGTATTCGTCGCGGGCGCGCTTGCAGCAGCGCTCGATGGTGCCCGTCTTGCTGACCAGCAGGTCGTGATCCATGTTGTTCCCTCGCTGCGGGACGTGGAGGGTCCCGTTCCAGCTAATACGTTACAACAAGAACAACACAGCCGCCGCACAAGTGGGCGCAAGCGCACCCAGCAGCAGGCCCATGGCCCCGATCGACTCGTCGTTGAAGCCGCGCCGCAGCAGGGCGACGCCGGCCGGATTCGGCGCATTGGCGATGACGGTCAGGCCGCCGCCCGCCACCGCGCCCGCCACCAGCATGTATTGCGCGCGCTCGGACAGCCCGGCGATCAGCGAGCCGAGGTAGGTCAGCGCGGCGTTGTCCGTGATCGCGGTGAGGCCCAGCGCCCCGAAGAACAGGGCAGTGGGTTGGAGTTTCGCGACGATGGGCTGCAGCCACCATTGCTGCATCCCGCCCAGCACGACGAGGCCGGCGAGGAAGAAGCCGACCAGCAGGCCTTCCTTCAGGATCAGCGGATCCTGGTAGCGCGGGTAGGCCTGGGTGATGCCGAGGAATAGTAAAAAAATGCCGGTGAACAGCACGGGATGGTGGGCCAGCAGCACGATGGCCGTCAGCACGCCCAGGTGGGTGAGCGTGACAAGAACCGGCATGCGCACGGGCGCCTCGCCCTCGATCGAGATGTCGAACGGGCGCAGGTGCGGGCGCAGCAGATACGTCACGACGCTGGCATTGGCCACGACGGCGATGACGGCACGCCAGCCGAAGTGCGCCAGCATGTGGACGCTGTCCCAGCCCCACGCGCCGGCCACCATCAGCACGGGCGGCGCGGCATACGACGTCAGCGTGCCGCCGATCGACACGTTGACGAACAGGACGCCCAGCGCCCCGTATTTCAGCCATTCCGGCATGCCGGGGCGGAACACGGACGGGGCCAGCATCAGCGCGGCGATCGTCATCGCGGCCGGTTCCGTGATCAGGGAGCCGACCAGCGGCACGAGTGCGAGGCCGAGCCACGTCTGCGCGACTTCCGTGCGCCGCCTCCAGCACGGGCCGCGACGCGGCCACCACCATCACGACGAACACGAACAGGGGCTCCGTGTAATGGCGCGATTCGGCGTAGTCGATGGCGGCGGCGCTGCCGTCGACGAAGGCCAGCGCGAGCATCAGCACGAAGGCCCAGAAGCCGAAGACGACCTCCACCTCGCCCAGCAGGTGGAACAGCCCGGCGTGGCGCGGATGGCGGTGCGCCAGGCCCTCGAAGAGGCGCGTGGCGAACGTGTGCAGCAGGGCGAGCACGAACAGGATCAGGGCGATCTTGTGCATGGTCGTGGTCATTGATGAGATCCTTATAAATAACTACGTCGTCCCCGCGAAGGCGGGGACCCAAGTTCTGCATGCATCGCGTCGGCGCGTGCAAATTGGGCCCCTGCCTTCGCAGGGGCGACGTTTTAACGCTGGCGACTCGGGTAACTTCCCAATTTCACCCGCAGTACGCGCGGCACCGTGGTGAAATTTAACCCGTAATCGGTCTGGTCGCCGTTCCATACGTGATGCAGCACCCAGTTGCCCGCGTCGTCGTAGCGGCCTTCCTCCACGCGCGCGAGCATGGCGCGCTTGCCGCTGCCCTCCGGCGCCGTGAAATCGATGCGCGCCATGCGGCCCGTGACCAGGTATTCGTCCGGGCCCAGCGCCGCGACCAGCACGCCGCCTTCGGAGCCCAGCGGATTCGCGGGCCGCGGCTTCATCCACGTCCAGTCCGACGCGCCGAACGTGCCCTTGTCGTAGTGGACGCGCGCCTTCCAGTTGCCGAGGTCCAGGTCGACGGGCTTGCGGTCGTCCGGTTCGCTCGCGCCCCAGACCTGGCCTTCGAACGCCAGCCGTGCCCAGATGCGCAGGATGGGCGCGACGAGGCGGTAGTTGCTGGCGAACGGTTCCAGCATGTCCCATGCATTTTTCGGGATCGCGGCCGGGTCGTTGGCCTCCTTCGTGAAATCGACGCCGAACGGCGCAAAGCCGATGCCGCGCCGGCCCATCACGTCGAACAGGTAGCGCGCGTAGGCGAAGGTGTGGCCCGTCTCGGGGACGAACAGCGGATTGTCCGGGCGGTCGTACAGTTTCAGTACGGCGTGGTATTTCGGCGTCTCGGGAAAATAGATGTCCGGGCCGATCACGTCGATGTGCGGCGCGCCGGCCTTCCACACGTCGATCACGTTGTCGGTGGGGCCGCCGGCCGAGTACGACGTCGGGTCCTGCGGCTTGAACGGATCGCGCAGCGCCACGTTGACGTACATCGGCAGGTCCAGTTCCGCCTTGCCGGCGGCGGCCACGGCGTCGGCGAAGCGCGCGATGTACCAGGCGTGGAACGCTTCGTCGGCTTCCTTGCCGAAGACCTCCGTCCACGTGCCGCCCGTGCGGCCGCGCGCCGTCAGCAGCGGCGCGGGCACCGGGCCGGCAAACAGTCTGTTCGCTTCCGGCGAGTGGTCGCGCGCGCTGCCGTAGGTGCCTGTCTCGTTCTCGATCTGGACCATGATCACTGTGCGCTGTGGATCCTTCGCGCGGATATGGCGCATCAGCGCGACGAAGGCGTTGCGGTCGGCGTCCAGCGTGGCCGGGAAGATCGGCGACAGCGAATCGCGCAGCTCTCCTTTCGCATCGACGACGCGCGGATAGCGGGCGTTGTCCAGCTTGATCCACGCCGGCGTATAGCTCGGCCCATTGTTCTTCCACGCGCCGAACCAGAGCAGCACGAGGCGCACGTCGTGGGTGCGCGCCTGCGCGAGCAGCAGGTCGAGGTAGCCGAAGTCGAAGGTGCCCGGTGCGGTCTCGATCTGTTCCCACGCGATGGGCACTTCCAGCGTATTGGCGCCCAGCTTGTCGATGGCCGGCCAGACGAGCGGCATCTGCGCGGGCCAGGCACTGGAATTGTTCACCTGCGCGCCCAGCATGAAGAACGGCTTGCCGTCCACCAGCAGCGCATGGCGCCCGTCCTTGTGCACGATCCGCGGCAACGGCGCGTCGAGGACAATGTCGCGGCCCTGGGCCGACCAGGCCAGGGCGGACAGCAGCAAGCCGGCCAGCGTCTTTTTCATTCGGTCTCCTGTCGTGGTGATTTTGAACATTGTCCCACGACAGGGGCCGTCTCAGCGCAGATGCGCGCGCAATCCGGTGACGCCGGGCACGACGTCGTCCGCCAGCACGTGCCGGTCCGGGTAGTCGCCGCCGTTCTGCGGCCGGTAGGGAATCGGCGCATCCGTGAACAGGGTGCGCATGCGCGCCGCCAGGCCGGCCTGCGCGCGTTCGACGCCCTCGGCATCGATGCGGCCCGCGCCATGCACGGCATACGTGGGCAGCACGTCCATGCCGGGGAAGAACAGCGTACCGTGCGTGATCGGGAACAGCAGTTCGTCGAGCTGGCCGTTGATGCCGCGCGGGCCGTAGTCCTCGGCCGGCCCGCCCATCGTCACGGACAGCAGCGCGCGTTTGCCCGCGAGGCCGCCTTCGCCGTAGCGGTAGCGGTTGCCGGCACCCTGGTAGCCGTAGGCGAGACCGTATGCCCACACGCGCTCGATCCAGCCCTTCATGATGGCCGGCATGCCGAACCACCACAGCGGGAACTGGAAGACGACGGCATCCGCCGCCATCAGCTTGGCCTGCTCGGCGCGCACGTCGTCCGGCTGCGTGCCGGTGCTGAACGCGTGGCCGGATTCGTCCACGAACGACAGGCGCTCGCGATCCTGCCGGTCGGGGAAATCGTGTTCGTCGTAGACGGCCTTCCAGCCCATGGCGTACAGGTCGGAGTGGATCACTTCATGGCCTTGGGCGCGCAGTCCGGCGCGCGCGGCCTGGACCATCTGCGCGGTGAGGGAATGCGGGTCGGGGTGGGCGTGTACCACTAAAACAGTCTTCATCGTCGTGCTCCGTGAATGTGATGAAGGCCATTCTGGCGCCAATCGTCACGGCCGGGAATGCCAGTCGGCTTTTGGGGTAGTATCCAAAAAATGGATATCAAGCGCATCGATTTCAACCTGCTCGTGACCCTGGACGCGCTGCTGGCCGAGCGCAGCGTGAGCCGCGCCGCGCAACGCCTGAACCTGAGCCAGCCCGCGCTGAGCGCCCAGCTGGCGCGCCTGCGCGAGATGCTGGGCGACCCGTTGTTCGTGCCGAGCCACCGCGGCATGACGCCCACGCCGCTGGCCCTGGGCCTG
>NZ_JBKYMO010000246.1:0-8362 GCF_047302915.1 Massilia sp. CT11-108
AACAGACAGATCCAGGCCTTGCCGCGCCTGCGCGCCGAACTGGCCGGGCCGGCGCGCGTGACGGTGTCCGCGCCCTCGTATGCGGAACACGCGCATCACTGGGGCCGTCATGGCCACGTCATGCATCAGGTGGCGTACGACGCGCTCGACGACGCGGTGGACGGCAGCGACGTGGTCGTCGTCATCAACCCGAACAATCCGACCGAGCGCAGCACAATCAGACCCAAGGGGCCGGGCCGGACTACGGCTCGGCTTCGTCGGTGCGGATACGACCCTGCTGACGGCGCTGGACGACCTGCTCGGGCCATGGGCCGTCAGCGGCCCGGCGCAGGAGATCGCGATCGCGGCCTTGCGCGACCACGGCTGGCAACAGGCCACGCAAACGCGCCTCGCACGCGACGGCGCGCGCATGCACGCGCTGCTTGCACACTACGGCATCGACGCCCACGGCACCCCGCTGTTCCATTGGTGGGCGGAGCCGCGCGCCGAGGCTTTTCATGAACACATGGCGCGGCGCGCGATCTGGGTACGGCTGTTCCCGGGCGCGGCGCGCGGCATCCGCGTCGGCCTGCCGGGGAACGAATCCGCATGGCGGCGCATCGAACAAGCACTCCGGGAATGGAACGACACATGAAACGATCGATCATCGCAGCCGCGCTCCTGTGCGCGGCCAGCCTGCAGGCGCAGGCCGCCGTCAGCGTCAGGGACGACGCCGGCGCCACCGTCACCGTCGCGAAACCGGCCCAGCGCGTGATCTCGCTGGCGCCGCACGTCACCGAGCTGCTGTTCGCGGCGGGCGGCGGCAGCCATGTCGTGGGCGTCGTCTCGTACAGCGACTTTCCCGAGGAAGCGAAGAAGATCCAGCAGATCGGCTCGAACCGCGAAGTCGACCTGGAACGCATCATGGCCTTGAAACCCGACCTGGTCGTCGTCTGGCGCCACGGCAGTTCCGAGCGCCAGATCGAAATGGTGCAGAAGCTCGGCATCCCGATGTTCCACAGCGAGCCGCAGAAGCTGGAAGACATCGCGGACAACGTGCAGAAGCTCGGCCAGCTGATGGGCACCGACGCCGTCGCCGGCCCTGCGGCAGCAAGCCTGCGCGGCAGGATCGCCGACCTGCGCGCCCGGTATGCGAAGCGCCCCGTCGTGCGCAGTTTTTACCAGGTGTGGGACAAGCCGCTGTACACGCTGAACGGCCGCCACATCGTCAGCGACGCGCTGCGCCTGTGCGGCGGCGAGAACATCTTCGACAAGCTGCCCGTGACGGCGCCCGTCGTGTCGATCGAAGCCGTGCTGCAGGAGAATCCGGAAGCGATCTTCGCCACCGCGGAAAAGAACTACGGCGGCGTGAGCCTCTGGAAGCCCTACGGGACACTCACCGCCGTCCGCAACAACAACCTGTTCACCATCGACGGCAACCTGCTCAACCGCTCCGGCCCGCGCATGATCGCCGGTGCCGCGCAGCTGTGCGAAAAGCTCGAACTGGCGCGCAGCCATCGCCCGAAATGACCCGCTTCCCGTATCCAACCCTGATGGTGCAAGGCACGACGTCGGACGCCGGCAAGAGCACGCTCGTCGCCGCGCTGTGCCGGCTGCTGGTGCGGCGCGGCGTGCGCGTGGCGCCGTTCAAGCCGCAGAACATGGCCCTGAACAGCGCCGTCACGAGCGACGGCGGCGAGATCGGCCGCGCACAGGCGCTGCAGGCCGTCGCCGCGGGACTCGAACCGCACACGGACATGAACCCGGTGCTGCTGAAACCATCGAGCGACACGGGTGCGCAAGTCGTCATCCACGGCCGCGTGCGCGCCGAGATGAATGCGCGCGACTACCACCAGTACAAGACGGTGGCGATGCAGGCCGTGCTGGAATCGCATGCGCGGCTGCGTGCGCAATACGACGCCGTGATCGTGGAAGGCGCCGGCAGCCCGGCCGAGATCAACCTGCGCGACCGCGACATCGCCAACATGGGGTTCGCAGAGGCGGTCGACTGCCCGGTGATCCTCGTCGCGGACATCGACCGCGGCGGCGTGTTCGCCCACATCGTCGGCACGCTGGCCTGCCTGTCGGACAGCGAACGCGCGCGCATCAAGGGCTTCGTCATCAACCGCTTCCGCGGCGACATCAAGCTGCTCGAGCCGGGCCTGGACTGGCTGGAAGAACAGACGGGCAAGCCGGTGCTGGCCGTGCTGCCTTATCTGCACGGGCTGTATCTCGATGCGGAAGACGCCGTGCAGGCCGTGGCGCCCGGGACCGGCGCGTTCCGCGTGGTCGTGCCCAGCTATCCGCGCATGAGCAACCACACGGATTTCGATGCGCTGCGCGTCCATCCCGACGTCGACCTGCGCTTCGTGCGCGAAGGCGAGCCGGTGCCGGACGCGGACCTCATCATCCTCCCCGGCAGCAAGAACACGCGCGGCGACCTGGCCTGGCTGCACGCGCAGGGCTGGCCGGAGCGCATCCGCCGCCACCTGCGCTATGGCGGCAGGGTGATCGGCATCTGCGGCGGCTTCCAGATGCTGGGATCCTGCGTCGACGATCCGCACGGCGTGGAAGGCGCGGCCGGCCACTCGAAAGGCCTCGGCCTGCTGGGCCTGGGCACGACGCTGACGCGCCAGAAGCGCCTCGCGCAGGTGACGGGCCGCTGCGTGTTCGCGCCCGATGCGCTGGAGGCGGCGGTTACCGGCTACGAGATCCACATGGGCGTGTCGACGGGCGACGCGTTGGCGCGGCCCGCGTTCGAGATCGACGGCCGCCCGGAAGGTGCGTGCTCGGACGACGGCCAGGTGCTGGGCACCTATCTGCACGGGCTGTTCGACCATGCCGATGCGTGCGCGGCGCTGCTGCGCTGGGCGGGGCTGCACAGCGCGCATGTCGTCGACACGGCCGCGCTGCGGGAGGCGAGCCTGGACCGGATCGCGGATGCGGCGGCGCCGCTCCTCGACCGGCTGCTGGCGCTCGCCTAGCCGCCGTGCCCGGCGCCGACATCGGGTAAATCTGCAGGCCGAGCGACAGGTCCGTCACGGGGTCTCTTCGATGGTCGATAAAGCCATCCTATCGCCGGCTTTACATCATCCGATTGGCCCGCTCAAATGAGAGTCGATATCATTTGAGCGAGCTGGACGATAAAGGAGTATCTCATGGCAGCGGCACGCAAAGGCAGTCAGGTCATCACGCACATGGCGATCGGTTTCGCGATCGCCTATGCGTTCACGGGGTCGATCGCGCTCGGCGGACTCGCCGTGCTGGTCGAACCCGTGCTGAACGTGCTGCTGCTGCCGTTCCACGAACGGGCGTGGGCGCGCCGCGTGCATGCGGCCAGCGGGCGGCGCCGCTACCTGCTGGCCAGCCTCGAAAAGATCAGCCAGGCCACGATGCACGGTGGCGTGGCGTTCGGCGTCCTGTACCTGGCCACCGGGTCGGTGGCCTTCGGCGGCATGGCGGCGCTGCTCGAACCGGTCTGCAACGTGATCCTGATGCCGCTGCACGACCGGTTGTGGGACAACGCGATCGGCCGCGGCGTCAGTACGTCCCCGACTTGACAATCACTCCCCGGACGCACCCTCGCGCAGCGCGTCGAGCGTCTGCCGGTCGAAGACCGTACCGTTCTGCCGGTCGAACAGGCCGAAGCTGTTCCGACCGAGATCGCCCGTGTCCCAGTAAAACGGGATCATGCCGTTCTTCAGGGCGGTCTTGACGACGTACTTGTGATAGTAGGCGCGGCTGGCGAGGTGCCGCTTGAGATCGTCGCCCGTCAGTTGCGAGCGGCGGATCGCGCCGAATTCGCCGAGGAGGACGGGGATGCCCTTGTCCACGAACTGCGCTTTCATGCGGCCGAACAGGTCGTCGACCAGTGCCTCCTCGCCCGCGGTCGCATTGTGGGCGGTGTCGGTCCTGGAGTGATACGCCGCGCCCCAGTAATAGGCTTGCTTGCCCCACGCTTCGTCCTTCGTCATGAGGGCGAAGTTGAACGGGGTATAGAAGTGGACTTCCGCCATCAGGCGGCCGGGGACGGTATCGGTCGGCATGGCCGTCATCAGCTTGTTGGTCTTCTCGATGTCGGTGCCTGGCCCCTGGACCACCAGCACGCGGTAGGCGTTGCGGCCGCCGGTCGAGCGCACGGCATCGACGAAGGTCTGGTGGTACGACGCCAGGATGGCCATCTGGCCGGCGTCCTTGACGTCCGGTTCGTTGGCGCTGGCGAAGAGCACGCGGCCATCGAAGTCGCGCAGCAGCGTGGCGATCTGTTCCCAGTACGCCTTCTGTTTCGCGTTGACGGCGGCCTGCCTGTCGGCCGTGAAGTTCTCCTGGAGCCAGCCGCCGTCCCAGTGGATGTTCACCAGCACGACCATGTCGTTGTCGACGCAGTACTGCACCACCTGCTTCACACGGGCCAGCCAGGTGTCGCTGATCTTGCCCGTCCTCGGGTCGGCATACTGGTCCCACGCCACGGGGAGGCGGATGGCATCGAAGCCGCTCTGCCTGACCAGCCGGATCAGGCTGTTGCTGACGAGCGGATTGCCCCAGTTGGTCTCGCCGCCGATGGCTTCCATCGTATTCCCGACGTTCCAGCCCAGGCGCATCCTGCCCGCCATCTGCACCGCGTCGTCGCGCATGCCCGACATGTCGGCGGGCAGCGGGTTCGAATTGTAGCTGGGGTAGTGTACCGGTACCGGCGCAGGTGTCCGGGCGCGCAGCGCGGCGAGCGCCAACCCCAGCACCAGCAGCGCGGCGCAGGCAAGACCGATCTTCTTCATGAAACGATTCATTCCGTCTTCCCGAACATGGTCGGCGCTTATTTGCGCAGCAGCTCCGCGCCGAAGGGCTCGAGCCGCAGCGTGCCGTCCCACGCGCGGCCACCGAGCACGCCGGTGGCAGTACCGTCGAACTTCACGTCCTGCGGTTGCGTCGTCGTGTTGACGTACAGCGTGCGGCCATCGACCTCGCGGGCATAGACGCCTTCCGGTGTCGCGGGGCCTGGCTTGATGCCAAGTTCGCCGTACAGGCTGCGGTACAACGCCTGCATGACGGGGCGCTGCGCGGCCGTGGCGACGTAGATCGCCCTGCCTTTGCCGTAGCGGTTTTCGGTGATCGCGGGCGGCGCATCCGGCACGTTCGTCAGGCGCGCGACGACCTTCGCGGTGGACGGCTCCAGCACTTCGTAGAACTTCGTCGTCGTCTTCACGGTCTTGCCGTCGAAGCCGACGTCGAGCGGCGCGTCGGCGTTGTAGTACTCGCTGGTGCGCAGGCCGAACACGTCGCTGAGGCGGCCCGGCAACGGCGTGTCGAACACCTGGCCCGTCTCGCTGACCTTCGCCGAGAACGCCGTCATCACGACCGTGCCGCCGTCCTGGACGTAGCGGCGCAGCGCGTCGGCACTCGCCTTGTCCATCACGAGGTCGGCCGCCACCACGACCATCTTGTAGCGCCGCAGGTCGTCATGGCCCACGTGGATGACGGCCGTGTCGATGTTGTCGTTGAAGACGGGCGCGAACGCATTGTGGAGCTGGTCCATGTACGGGATCGTGAAGTACTGGCGCATCGTGTTCGACGGACCCGGCGGCGTGGAGGCATTACGGCTGTCGAACGAGTACGCGAACGCGACCTGCGGTTCCGTGTGGCGCGGGAAGCCCAGCGCCTGCAGCGTCTTGAACTCGCGCGCGATCGTGCCGAATTCCCACAGCTTCCACGACGGCTTGCTGTCATGATCGAGAAGACCCATTATCATCTGTTCCTCGCCGCCGAGGTGGGAATTGTAGGTCCACGCCATCACGGATTGGGCGCCGAGCAGCAGGCCGAAGTGAGCCCACATCCGCGAGCGCCCTTTGGTCCCGTAGTAGCCGCCGCCGCCCGCCGTGAACTCGTTGAACCAGATGGGCGTGTCCAGGCCAGCCTTCATCATCAATGCTTCAAAGCCGGACCCGACCGGCTCGCCCGGATAAAAGCCCATCGCACCGTAATGCGCGTACTGGCGATACGTCGACAGATAGTCGAAGCCCTTGCGCCCGGCGCTGTCCCACAGGTTCGAGATCGCCGGCTTGTCCGGCGCATACTTCACGCGGACGGCTTCGAGGTCCTTCAGCACGGCGATCGTGTTGTCGGACCAGAAGCGGCGCAGGTCGAGGTTGCGCTCGGCCGGGCCGGGACCGTCCGCATACGGCAGTTCCACTTCGTCCCACGACGACAGGTGGCGCGACCAGCGCTGGGTCGCCCACGCCTGGTTCAGCGCATCCAGCGTACCGTATTTTCGTTTGAGCCAGGCGACGAAGCGGGTCCGGTCGGCCTTCGAATACGACATGAACGTGTTGCCGATCTCGTTGTCGAAGCCGATCGCGATCACGGCCGGATGCTTGCCGTAGCGCTGCGTCAGCTTCTCGGCCAGACGGACGGCGTGACGGCGGTAATCCGGGTCGCTGATGTCGAGCATGTAGCGCTCGGCCGGTTGCACGGTCGCGCCCTGTGCATTCACGAGGTTCACGCCGGGGTATTTGCGATGCAGCCACAGGGGCGCAGGCGTGCCGGGAATATCCACGATCACCTTGATGCCGTTCGCCTGCATCGCGTCGACGATGCGGTCGAATTCCTCGAATTTGAACTTGCCGTCTTCGGGTTCGAAGTAATCCCAGGACAGGTCGCCCATCCGGACGACGTTGAACCCGGCCTTCTTCATCAGGGCGATGTCGCGCTGGATCTGGTCGGGTGTGCGGTCGACGGGCTGGTAGCACGTCCCGACGAACAGTTGTCCCGGGCCGGGCCAGCCCACGGGGGCGGCGAGCGGGAGCGAGGCAGGCCCGGCCAGCGTGGCCAGAGCGAAGGCGATCTTTGCAATGAGTTTCATTTTGGATCTTTGAAGGTTTCTCGACCACAAAAGAATAAAGGTGCCCGGCGGCGCCTCGCTAACGCCAATGCGGAAGATTTAGCAAAAAATGCAGGATTTGTTATGAGTCGTGCTGCTCCTGCTGCGCGGCGCTCGCCACGCTCTTGAAAACCTTGGGCGTGCAGCCGTATTCTTCCTTGAACAGCTTGTTGAAATACGAGACGTTGGCGTAACCGACGGAGTAGGCGACCTCGGCCACGGTCACGGCGGGCGCCTCGGTGAGCAGCCGGGCCGATTCCGTCAGCCGCAGTTTTTTCAGGTAGGCCGTGAACGTCATGCCGAGTTCCGCCTTCAGTACTTCATTGACCTTGTTGCGGTTGGCGCCCGTTCCCGCGACGACGCGGTCCAGGTCCAGGTCGGGATTCGTGTAATTCGTCGCGATGAAACGCAGGACGGCCGCTTTTTCCTTGTCCTTGAACGGTTCGAGCGTCAGCTGCCGATAGGCGACGAGCGGCAAATCCTTCCTGAGCTTGCTGTCCAGGCTGGCCGCCAGTTCGCGCGCATGGGCCCGGAAAAACCAGAACGCGAACGCGCACCAACTGCCCACGAGGACGATCGCCAGCGCGACGAGATAGCGATAATCGCGACCATGCAACGTCACATGACTGATTTCCACGCGGCTGTCGCGGTCGCGCGGGGTCTGCTGGCTGACACCGAAGACGAATTTCGCCACCTGGTTCAGTTGATAAGACTGGTGCGACAGGTCGAGATGCATCCTGTCGTACCACCACTGGGGAATGGTCAGCCGCGTCAGGTCCAGCGATACGGGCGTACCCCGCTCATTGCAGGAGAAAAACGTGAGCGGCGACGGGTAGGTCAGGTAGTCGCCCGGCTTCGAGATGGCCGCGTCGAATGTCGGCAGGGCGAATATGAGGGCATTCATCGGATTGCATTTGGCCGTGAACGTGATGGTGTCGAATCTCGACAAATCCACCGGCACGGCATTGCCCTCGCCGTCCTCGAACAACATGTCGGCCGAGACGAACGGATACGTCGTCGCCCGCGTGAGCCGGAAGTCGAAACGAAGCGATCGCTGGGCGGTCTCGATGACGCGTATGGTCGAGGTACCGCCCTCCGGCGCGTCCGTCTTCGTGACCGGGCGCCAGTACAGGCCCCCGCCTCCCGGCGGCATCAGCGCGGCGGATGGGTAACTTTGGTACACGCACAGGCAGGCGATCAAAGCGTCCGCGACCAGCAACAAAAGGAGCGCATAAAGCGCTTTTTTATAGAAATTTTGCATCTTGGCTACATCGGGTGTCTCGTCAAGGAAGCTTAACGCCACCAGGCTTCAATATCGTATCAACGCTGCAGTTTTTTCTATGACGATGCGAAAATTTTCGTTTGCGAGGCTGAATTTGATATCCATTGTGGACAGCTGAAATGCAAAAAAGCCCGCTCAGTATCAACTGAACGGGCTTCTGCATATAACTAGCCTGACGATAACCTACTTTCACACTGGTTGCAGCACTATCATCGGCGCAGAGTCTT
>NZ_JBKYMO010000247.1:0-8355 GCF_047302915.1 Massilia sp. CT11-108
GCCGAGCGCATCCGGGCCGCCGTCGACCTGGCGCGCGTGCAGGGCACCCTGCGCGCGGAGCGCGACCGCGGCCGCACGATCCTCGACACGATCGCGGAAGGCTGCATGCTGCTCGACCGCGACTGGACCGTCCTGCAGATGAATCCCGCCGGGCTGCGCATCGCGCACATGGATCCGGCCGGGTTCATCGGCCGCAACCACTGGGACGTGTGGCCGGAAGCGATCGACAGCGACGCGGGGCGCATGTACCGCCGCGTGATGCGCGACCGCGTGGCCGGTACCGCCGAGTACCGCCAGCGCATGCCGGACGGCGTCGAGATCTGGTGCGAAGTACGCGCCTATCCGACGCCCGATGGCGGCCTCGTCTCGTTCTTCCGCGACATCACGGAGCGCAAGGCCGCCGAGGACAAGCTGCGCGCCGCCGACCGGCGCAAGGATGAATTCCTCGCAATGCTGGCGCACGAACTGCGCAATCCGCTGGCGCCGATCAGCGCGGCCGCCGACCTGCTGCGCATCGGCCGCCTGGACGAAGCCCGCGTGCGCCAGAGCAGCGCCATCATCGGCCGCCAGGCGCGCCACATGACGGGGCTGATCGACGACCTGCTCGACGTCTCGCGCGTCACGCGCGGCCTCGTCACGCTCGCGCGCGCGCCCGTGGCGGCCCGCGCCATCGTCGACGAGGCCATCGAGCAGGTGCGCCCCATGTTCGAGGCGCGTCGCCAGCACCTTGCCGTCGGCATCGGCGACCCCGATGCCCTGGTGCTGGGCGACAAGCCGCGTCTCGTGCAGGTGCTCGCCAACCTCCTGAACAACGCGTCCAAGTACACGCAGGAAGACCGCCGCATCGACGTCGCGGCCACGGTCGACGATGCGCGCGGCCGGTTGCTGCTGACGGTGCACGACGAAGGCATCGGCATGGAACCGGAGCTCACGGGACACGTGTTCGACCTGTTCACGCAGGGCGAGCGCTCGGTCGACCGCGCGCAGGGCGGGCTGGGTCTCGGCCTGGCGCTCGTCAAGAACCTCGTCGAGCTGCATGGTGGTACCGTCGCCTGCACGAGTCCGGGGCTGGGGCAGGGCAGTACCTTCGAGGTGGCGCTGCCGCTGATGGAAGGGGTGGCGCGCCTGGCGCCGGCCGCTGACGGTGCCGGCGCAGGCGGGACAGTGGACGGTACGCGGCGTCCGCTGCGCGTGCTGGTGGTCGACGACAACGTCGACGCGGCGGCCACGCTGGGCATGCTGCTGGAAGCGTGCGGCTACCTGGTCGACGTCGAACACGATTCGCACCGCGCGCTGGAGCGGGCGCGGCACCAGCGGCCGGACGTGGCGCTGCTGGACATCGGTTTACCGGACATGGACGGCAACGAACTGGCCCGCCGCCTGCGCGCGGATGCACAGACGGGGGCCATCGTGCTGGTGGCCGTCACGGGATATGGCCAGGAACAGGACCGCCGCGCGGCGTTCGAGGCGGGCTTTGATCACCACTTCGTGAAGCCCGTCGACATGGACGAGCTGGCCGCGCTGCTGGCGCGGATTGAAACTTAACCAACATCGTCCCCGCGCAGGCGGGGACTCACTTCGCGAGCGCGGTCACTGCACGTAAAACTTGGGCCCCTGCCTTCGCAGGGACGACGGTTCAGCGCATCTGGGTGTAGTTGACGGGCACCCAGCGATATCCCTTGCCCTGCGTCTGGAGATGACCCAGACCCGGGAACTGCAGGTGCGCGCCGCCCACGAGCCAGCCGTTCCTGGCCGCGTCGTCGAACACTTTCTTGCGTGCCGTTGCGGCCGCCTTCTCGTCGCTGTCGAACGCGATCGTCACCTGCGGATTGTCGAACTGGACGGACGCCAGGTGGATCAGGTCGCCGATCAGCACGAGCTTCTGGCCACGGCTTTCGACAGCGTACACGGTGTGGCCGGGCGTATGGCCATGCTCGGCCTGGGCGGAGACGCCCGGGACCAGTTCGCCATCCTTCTCGATGGGCTTGAACTTGCCGGCCTGGATGTACGGGTTGATCGACGCCATCGCACCCTTGAAGAAATCCTTCTTGTCGGCCGGGGCCTTGTCCATGTTCGCCTGGCTCAGCCAGTAGTCGGCATCGGCCTTGCCGGCGCGCACGACGGCGTTCGGGAACACGCGCTGGCCATTGTTGACGAGGCCGCCGACGTGGTCGCCGTGCATGTGGGTGATGTAGATTTCGTCGATCTGCTCCGGGCGGTAGCCTGCCGCCTTCAGGTTGTTGACGAACTTGCCGACGGTCGGGCCGAACAGCGCGCCGGCGCCCGTGTCGACCAGCACCAGCTTGCTGCCGGTGTTGATCAGGAAGGCGTTGTCCGAGGTCTCGACGGGCAGCTTCAGGAAGTTCTTCGTGATGGCGGCGCGCGTCAGTTCCGGCTTCTGGTGAATGAACTGGTCCATCGGCAAGTCGAAGGTGCCGTCGCTGATCGGCGTGATTTCGACGTCGCCCAGCATCACGCGGAAGAAACCGGGGGCCGGGGTCTTGACCATCGGTGCGGCGGCCTGGGCGCCGACGGTGGCTGCGGCGAGGGTGGCGGCGAGCAGGGTGTGCTTGAGTGCTTTGATCATGTTCTTATCCTCTCTAGGTGACACAACGCGCGAACGCGCGTTGCTTATCGTACATGATTGTTCAGCAACACGCTGGACCCTGCTTGCCTTATCTCAAGGACGGCGCACCAGCGGCAGGGTGCGCAACGTGCGGCGCTCGTGTTCCTCGTCGTGCAAGGTCGCACTCGCCTTGATCAGGTCGCTGCGGCTGACGACGCCCAGCAGTTGCGCATGCCCCGTCTGCGCGACGACCGGCAGGCGCTCGATGCCGTGCACGGCCAGGCGCGTGGCCACGGCGCGGCACGTTTCGCCGGGCAGGGCGACGAGCGGCGGGTTGGCGCCGAACAGGTCGCCGACGCGCAGCGCCGGCGGGTGGCCGTTCAAGGTGTCGCGCTCGACCATGCCAACGACGAGCCCGGCGCGCGTGACCGGAAAGCCGCGGTGCTTCTGGCCCGGGCCGAACTGCGTGGCGAGGACGTCGCCGATCGTGGCATCGGCATCGATGTAGTGGACGTCAGAGCTCATCACCTCGGCCACGCTGTGGCGCTCGAGCGGGTCGATACCGTATTCGCGGTAGATGTGGTGGCCGCGGCGGGCGATCTTTTCCGTCAGGATCGAGCGGCCCATCGTCAGCACCGTGAAACCGTAGGCGCCGGCCGCGGCGGCCAGCAGCGGCAGCAGGGCGTTGGCGTCGTGCGTCAGCTCGAACGCGAACACGACGGCCATCACGGGCGCGCGCATCATGCCGCCCAGCGTGGCGGCCATGAACACGAGCGGCCACAGCGCGGGTTCGGCGCCCGGCAGGTACGGGCCCAGCAGGGCGCCGAGGCCCGCGCCGAGCATCAGCAGCGGGGCCAGCACGCCGCCGGACGTGCCGGAACCGAGCGCGATCAGCCAGATCACCAGTTTCACCGCCAGCAGGCCGACGATGGCACTGGCCACCATGTGGTTGTGCAGCAGATCGCCGATGACGTCATAGCCGACACCCAGCGCGCGCGGCTCGAAGTAGCCGCCGATGCCGACGACGAGACCGCCCAGCGCCGGCCACCACATCCAGTGGATCGGCAGGCGGTGAAAGCCGTCCTCGACGCGGTACAGCGCCGTCGACATCAGCCACGCGAGCGCGCCGCATGCGATGCCGGCCGCGAGGCAGGAGAGGAGGGCGATCGGTGCGACGGGAGCCGTCGCGACCGGGAACAGCGCGCCGGAACCGATCGCGAGCGGACGCAGGAAGCCGGCCACGGCGCACGCGGTCGCCACCGGCAGCAGGCTGCGCGGACGCAGTTCGAACAACAGGAGCTCGACGGCCATCAGCACGGCGGCCACCGGCGTGCCGAACACGGCGGTCATGCCGGCCACGGCGCCGGCCACGAGCAGCGATTTGCGCTCGCCGCCCGTCAGGTGGAAGTGCTGGGCGATCAGCGAGCCGATCGCGCCGCCCGTCATGATGATCGGCCCTTCCGCGCCGAACGGGCCGCCGCTGCCGATCGCGATGCCCGACGACACCGGTTTCAGCACGGCCACCTTCGGCGACATCGCGCTGCGCTTGAACAGGATCGCCTCGATGGCTTCGGGAATGCCGTGGCCGCGGATTGCCTCGGTGCCGTAGCGGGCGATCAGGCCGATGATCAGGCCGCCGATCACGGGGATGCCGATGACCCACGGGCCCAGGGTATTGTCGGCGGGAGACAGCTCGGCGAACGAGAATTTCCCATAGAAGAACAGGTCCGTGAAGAAGCGGATCATGGCCAGCAGGACGTGCGCGGCGACCGTGCTAAGCGCGCCGATGACGGCGGCGAGGGCGGCGATGCGGATCAGGCTGGCGTCGCCTGAAAAATCGCGCCGCGGCGTGGAGGGGTGCGTGGCAGTTTTCATTTTGTTATGCAAGATTAGGAATAGTAAAGACGCCCTGCAGGGCGCGCAGCTCGGCGCGGTGGACGGCGGCCAGCCGCGTCAACAGCGCCTCGCCCTTGGGCAGCAGGTGCACTTCCACACGGCGCCGGTCCTCGGCATTCGTGCGGCGCACGACCAGTTCGCCCGCCTCGCAGCGCGTGACGAGCGCGACGACGCCGTGCTGCTTGGCCTGCAGGCGCTCGGCCAGATCGCCGACGGTGGCCCATTCGCGTCCGGGAAAACCCTTGATGTGCAGGAGCAGCAGGTATTGCAGCGGCGTGATGCCCTCGGCCTGCACGGCGTTTTCGGAGAAGCGCTCGTAGCGCCGCATCTGGTAGCGGAATTCCGACAATGCGGCGAAATCCGTCTTGGACAGCGGGGGAGATTCGTCTTTCACTGGCTTGTTGTGCAAGGGGCGTTGGCTTCGGGAACCAAATAATATATCATAACGTGATACATTTTTTTAGCAAAAGCGTGCGATGCCCCGGCGTTGCCGTTCTTTTACAATCGACAGGAATGATGCTGGAACACAGTTTGGAATGGTTGCGCTCGTTCGTACCGCAACCGAATACAGTGCCGCGCGGGGAACGCATGCGCGCGGTGGCAGGGGCCCTCGTGGGACTGTTCGTGACGGCGATCCTCAGCGACATGCTCACCAGGGGCTCGGGCATCGGGTCGCTGGCCCTCGTCGCGCCGATGGGCGCATCGGCCGTGCTGCTGTTCTGCGTGCCGGCCAGCCCGCTGGCCCAGCCGTGGTCGGTGATCGGGGGGAACACGATTTCCGCGCTGATCGGCATCATTTGCGCCAAGAGCGTCGCCAACCCGGCCCTCGCGGCCCCGCTGGCGGGTGCCTGCGCGATCTTCGTGATGTTCCTGCTGCGCTGCCTGCACCCGCCCAGCGGCGCGGTCGCGCTGACGGCCGTCCTCGGCGGCCCGGCCATCCACGCGGCCGGCTTCGAGTTCGCGTTCCTGCCCGTGTGCCTGAACTCCACGCTGATCGTGCTCGCGGCGCTCGTCTTCAACAACCTGACGGGCCGGCGCTATCCGCACAACCAGAAATCGGCGCTGCGCACGGCGCAACAGGCCGCGCACGCGACGCGCGATCCGGCCCCGATGGCGCGCCTGGGCTTTACGGCCGAGGACCTCGATGCCGTGCTGGCCCGCTACGGCCAGGTGCTGGACGTCAGCCGCGACGACCTGGAAGACATCCTGCTGCAGACGGAGCAACGCGCCTACGCGCGCCGCTTCGGCACGGTGAACTGCGGCGCGATCATGTCGAAGGACGTCGTGACCGCCACGCCGACCATGCCGCTCGACGAAGCGTGGCGCCTGCTGCGCCACCACAACCTGCACGCGCTGCCGGTGCTGGATGCGTCGCACCGCGTGGCCGGCATCATCGGCCAGGGCGATTTCCTGCACCATGCGGGCCTGGACGATTACCAGACGGTGGGCGAACGCCTGCGCGGCCTGTTCGCCCACGTGCTGGGCGTGCGGCCGGAACGGGCGGGGACGGTGGGGGAATTGATGTCGACGAAGGTCGCGGTCGTCAGCAAGGACGAACCGATCGCCACGCTCGTGCCGCTGATGAGCAACGGCGGGTTGCACCACATTCCCGTGGTGGACGAGCGGGCGGTGTTCCTGGGGGTGGTCAGCCAGTCGGACCTGCTGGCCGCGCTGTTCGAAAGCCGCCTGGCGGAGGCGGCCTGATTGCGCCAGCACAAACCGGGGTCAGAGCCCGATTTTGGGAAATTGCCTAAAACCGGGCTCTGACCCCGGTCTTAGTCATCGGCTCCGCAGCATTTTTTGTATTTCTTGCCGCTGCCACACGGGCAGTCGTCGTTGCGGCCGACCTTGGGCTCGTCGCGGCGCACCGTCTCGACGGCGACCTTGCGGCGCGGCAGCCAGAAGCGGTGGATGCCCGGCAGGTTGGCCTCGATCTCCAGCGCCAGCTTGTGTGCCTTCTTCGGGTCCTCGACTTCCTTCAGCTCGCTTTCGTCGATCTCGTCGGCGCCCAGCAGGTAGATCGGGCGCATCAGCGGGCCCGCTTCCGAGTCCCAGATTTCTTCCCACGAGCCGGGACGCAGTTCCATGCCTTCCCAGAAACCCCAGCACCACGCCTCGGCGTCGATCAGCGTCTCGCCGTTGATGTCGTGCTCGACGTACAGCGGCTCGAATTCCTTCGGCGCGACCTCGAAGGTGACGAGCACCTCGTTCATGAAGCGCATGATCAGGTTGACGATGCGTTCTTCTTCCTTCGGGTTTTTCCACTTGGGCACGGCGCCTTCCTCGCCCCACACGCGCGGCAGCCATTCGGCCGGCATGATGGTTTCCGGACCGATCGCGATGGCGGTCAGGTAGCCGTGCAGCGTGTCCATCGTCATCGCGTCGTCGGAGCAGCGATCGGACAGGAGGAAGTTGTCGAGGTCGTCGAATTCTTTTTCGGAGAGGGGCTGGTCGAGTTGCATTGTTTCTGTTTCCCTTGCGTTGAAGGCGCCAGTGTAACGCTTCCGCCTCCTGGCCGGCGAAAACCTTACAATGGCGGGATGGATAATCCCTCTGATAACACCTCCGGCCATCCCTTCTCGCGTCTCGATCCGGCGATGGTGCTCGATGCCGTCGACAGTGTGGGCCTGCGCGGCGACGGCCGCCTGCTCGCGCTGAACAGCTACGAAAACCGTGTGTACCGCGTGGGCCGCGAAGAAGGCCAGCCCGTCGTCGTGAAGTTTTACAGGCCCGGACGCTGGAGCGATGCCGCCATCCTCGAAGAGCACGCGTTCGTGCAGGAACTGGCCGACCAGGAAGTCCCGGTCGTACCGGCCTGCGTCCTCGACGGCCGCACGCTGCACGAGCACGGCGGCTTCCGCTTCGCCGTCTTCCCCAGCCGCGGCGGCCGCGCGCCGGAGCTGTCCGACCCGGCCACGCTGGAATGGATCGGCCGCTTCATCGGCCGCATCCACGCGGTAGGCGCCGTGAAGCCGTTCGCGGAGCGGCCCCGGCTCGACCTCGACACGTTCGGCAGGGAGCCGCGCGCCTGGCTGATCGGCCACGGTTTCATCCCGCCCGAATTGCTGACCGCTTATACGAGCGTGCTGGACCAGGCCCTGGACGGCGTCGCGCGCTGCTACGACCGGGCCGGGCAACTATCCCTGCTGCGCCTGCACGGCGATTGCCACGCGGGCAACGTGCTGTGGACGGGCGACGGTCCGCACTTCGTCGACTTCGACGACAGCCGCATGGGCCCGGCCGTGCAGGACCTGTGGATGCTGCTGTCGGGCGAGCGCCAGGAGATGGTGGGGCAGCTGGCCGACGTGCTGGCGGGCTACGAAGACTTCTGCGAATTCGATCCGCGCCAGCTGTACCTCGTCGAGGCGCTGCGCACGCTGCGGCTCATCCATTATTCGGCGTGGCTGGCGATGCGCTGGGACGATCCGGCGTTCCCTGCGGCATTTCCCTGGTTTAATACCCAGCGGTACTGGCAAGACCGCATCCTCGAATTGCGCGAGCAGGTGGCGCTGATGGATGAACCGCCGTTGTTCCCGGTCTAACGCTGGAATTGACAGAGGTTTACGATTCAGCTCGGCGTGACACGAAACAGAACCGTGTCGCATAATTAAGTGCGGACTCGCCCGGGTCCGCAAAAGCCACTTGACGAGCCATCCATGACCGACGCCGACCGCACCGATCCATCCGCACAGAAAGACGACGCCGACTTCACGATCGACCTGATGCCCGCCGCGCAAGACCACGTGGCGCCGCAGGTCGAGCCACAGCGCGAGCATCTGGAACAGCGCGCGATCAAGGAAGGCATCGCGCGCGTGGAGGCGGAAGCGAAGGCGGCGGTGGCGGCGGAGAACCGCGCCCACGCGGAAGCGCGTGCGCGCAGCCTGGCCGAGGAG
>NZ_JBKYMO010000248.1:0-8318 GCF_047302915.1 Massilia sp. CT11-108
CGGCGGCGGGACACGTCGGGATTCGGGTTCATGCGTCAACTCTCCAAGGTTCACAAAAGGAATGCCCGGAGATTAGTTGACAAATATTTCACCCTAATTACAAGAATCGTCGGTCATTAAGCCGTCATCAGCCGCTCATATCATGCGACCGATTTTTCCGCTTTGACCTCACTTTGAAGGGTTTCGCATGCACCGTCTTCCTCTCGCCCTCGCTGCCGCCGCCATGCTCGCGCTGACAGCCTGCGGCGGCTCCGATCGCAACGACAATGCCGACACCGTCCTCGTCATTCCGGCCGCGCCCGCCGACCAGGGCGCACCCGACACGGCGCCGGTACCGTCGGCGCTGGCCTTCGTCGATACGGCCGCCACCAACCAGCGTGGCGACGCCCGCTATGCAACCCTGGCGACCAACGCCGGCGTGCGCGTACTCGGCGGCATGCTCGACATCTGGAAACCCTTGACCGAGATCGTCGACGCCGGCGTCACCGCGCCCGCCGTGGATGGTTTCCCCGCGGTGGTCGCATCGACCTGGACCGGCCTGCCCAACGACGGCACCCAAGGCGGCACCATCGTCAACGCGGCCGTTCACAACGCAAATATCGACTACGTGGTCAAAGCCACCGCCAACCGCACTGCCGAGCAGACGCTGCAGGCCTACCTGGACGATCGCCGCAACAAGGGCTACAGCGTGACCGAAGGCATGGGTCCGCTGACCAGTGCCTGGCGCACGGCCACGCGCCAGACCACCACGATCACCGACATTCCGGCGGATGCCACCACCGTCAAATACGATGACGGCGGCAACAACAACGGGGTCGGCGGCGACGCCAATGCCGACTTCGGCAAGGTCGTCGACCTGATCAACTCGATGGGTAACAATGGCTCGACCGAGCCCGCCAAGCGTTTCTACAAATATGCGCGTCCCTACCGCTGGAGCAGCGCCGTGAAGGTGGTGCCGCAACTGGAGCCGGCCAAGAGCACGACCCCGAGCACCGACGGCGGTTTCACCAGCGGCCACGCGGCCGAAGCGACCCGCAATGCCGTCGGCATGGCTTACGTGCTGCCCGAGCGCTACCAGGAATTGGTCGGACGCGGCCTGGAACTGGGCGAAAGCCGCATCCTCGCCGGCATGCATTCGCCGCTGGATGTCATCAGCGGCCGGGTACAGGCGCAGGCCGTGGCTGCCGCCAACCTGATCGCCGCCGGTGCCACCGTCCGCTCCGCTGCCGTGACCCAGGCCCACACGACCCTCATGAAGCTGACCGGCACCACGCCGGCGACCTTTGCGGCCTACGCCGTGTCCGGCACCGCCGCCAACGACCGTTTCGCCGACTACGCCACCAGTCGTGCGAACTACATCCGGCGCATGACCTACAACCTGCCTCAGACCGGGGCCACGAACCTGCCGGCCGTGGTGCCGAAGGGCGCCGAAGTGCTGCTCGAGACACGGCTGCCGTACCTGACCGATGCGCAGCGTCGCGTCGTGCTGAAAACCACCGCGATTGCCTCCGGTTACCCGGTCCTGGACGATCCTGAAGGTTGGGGCCGCCTGAATCTGTTCGCCGCCGCCGAAGGCTATGCCGTCTTCACCGGTAACGTGATCGTGAACATGGATGCGAGCAATGGCGGCTTCAATGCGGCCGACCGCTGGCGCAACGACATTGCCGGCAGCGGGAAGCTAGTCAAGCAAGGTACTGGCGCGCTGCAGCTGGGCGGTCAGAACAGCTGGACGGGCGGCACCCAGGTCGAAGGGGGAACGCTCGAGGCGCTGTCGGCCAGGGCGTTCGGCAACGGCGACGTCTATGTCGCCGGCGGCGGTACCGTGGCCAGCAACGCGCCGGCTGCGCTGGTCGTGGGCGGCAACTACACGCAGCTCGCCGGTGCAACCCTCGAACTGCGCCTGGGTGCCGGCCAGCAAGGACGCGTCAACGTCAGCGGCACCGCGACGATCGCCGGCGGCACGCTGCGGATCACGTTCCTGGACGGCTACAAGCCGGCCGTTGGCGACACGCTGACGGTGATTGCTGCAACGAGCCTGAAAGGGAAGTTCGAGACCATCGCCGTCGACGGTTTCACCGCGACCCCGACCTATACCGAAACGGGTCTGCAGCTGCGTTTGAGCAAATAGCGAGTGAAAAAAAGCCCCGGCACCTTGCGGTGTCCGGGGCTTGGAGCCTGCAGTCTGGATCAAACGTTGAACAGGAAGTTCAACACATCCCCATCCTTGACGATGTATTCCTTGCCTTCCGCACGCATCTTGCCCGCTTCCTTGGCGCCCGCTTCACCCTTGTAGGTGATGTAGTCGTCGAAGGAAATGGTCTGCGCACGGATGAAGCCGCGCTCGAAGTCCGTGTGGATCACGCCGGCCGCCTGCGGGGCGGTGGCGCCGATCGGGACGGTCCAGGCGCGCACTTCCTTCACGCCGGCCGTGAAATACGTCTGCAGGCCCAGCAGTTTAAAAGCGGCGCGGATCAGGCGGTCGAGGCCCGGCTCTTCCATGCCGAGGTCGGCCAGGAATTCCAGCTTGTCGGCGTCGTCCAGGTTGGCGATTTCCGATTCAATGGCGGCGGAGATCGCGACGATCGGCGCGTTCTGCTTGTTGGCGAATTCCGTCAGCAGGTCCAGCAGCGGATTGTCCTTGAAGCCACTCTCGGAGACGTTGGCCACGAACATGGCCGGTTTCGCCGTGATCAGGCACAGCGGCTTGATCAGTTCCAGCTGGTCGGCGTCCAGGCCCAGCGTGCGCGCGGGCTGGCCTTCGTTCAGGTGCGGCAGCAGCTTTTCCAGGATCGCCACCAGCTTGATCGCATCCTTGTCACCGGCGCGCGCCTTCTTCTGCTCGCGGTGCAGGGCTTTCTCGGCGGTACCCATGTCGGCCAGTGCCAGCTCGGTCTGGATGACTTCGATGTCGTCGATCGGGCTGACCTTGCCGGCCACGTGGATGACGTTCGGGTCTTCGAAGCAGCGCACGACGTTGACGATGGCGTCCGTCTCGCGGATGTGCGACAGGAACTGGTTGCCCAGGCCCTCGCCCTTCGACGCGCCGGCCACGAGGCCTGCGATGTCGACGAACTCGACGATGGCTTTGACGACACGCTCCGGCTTGACGATGGCCGACAGCTGGTCGATGCGCGGATCCGGCACCTCGACGACGCCGACGTTCGGCTCGATGGTGCAGAACGGATAGTTTTCAGCCGGGATGCCGGCCTTGGTCAGGGCGTTGAACAGGGTGGACTTACCGACGTTGGGCAGGCCGACGATGCCGCATTTGAGACTCATGGGAAGCTTTCAGGGTCGAATTACGAAACCTCGTATTGTACCTCCGCTTGCCTGCAAAGACCGCAAACAGGCCTGTTTACGTCGTTTAAAGCGGACGAATCCGTGCAATATCGGGCTTGTTCACAAATGCCGTGAAGGCATCCCGCAGCCGCTCCCCCTCGTCCATCGCCTGACTCCAGGCACGGATGCGGGCATCGTGATCCAGCCCATAGAACTTGAAATCGCTGCGGTCGATGATTTTTCCGCGCGGCATCTTGGCAAGAAACGCATGGCTCGGCGCCACGATCAACACATTGTCCAGCCAGCCGCGGTTCGGTCCGCGGGCGGCGCGGCGCCATGGCAGCGCCTTGTCCAGCCAGCCCGGCACGATGTGCTCGGAGAAATGGGGATACAGCACGATGTCGCCGGGCGGCTGCGCCGCCACCCGGGCGTACGGCAGCGCCAGGTTGTAATCGATGATGCCGCCATCCCAGTAGTGGCCGGACGGTGCGCCGGCGATGTCGCGCACCGGCTTCATCAGCATCGGCAAGGTGCCCGAGGCCAGCAGGCCGGCTGTCAGGTTCTCGGGCGTCAACGCGGCGAAATGCGTGGCGAAGCTGTCGAAACGGTCGCGCAGCCAGGGCGTGTTCGCACGGCGGTCGCCGAGCACGACGCGGTCCATCAGGTGCGCCAGCTTGTCGCGCGAAAAGAGGTTGTGCAGCGCCGCCGCGGCGAATCCGCGCATCTCGGCGTGACGGTGGCCGGGCGCCGCGAGGGCGCGCTTGCCGCGCACCGTCAGCACGTGCAGGCGGTGGTGCGGGTGATTGACGATGTCGTCCTCGTGGCCGCGCACGAATTCGTTCAGCAGGCCCTGCACGACGGCGTCGATCTGTTCCTGCGACGGCTTCGTGCTCGTATAGCGCTGGCCACTGTAGAGCTCGCCCAGGCGCGCGAACGCTTGCACCGGATCGCGCTGGCAGGCGGCCGCCATGCGCCAGGCGCCGATCGACGAGCCGATCAGCACGCGCTCGCGCGGCGCGCGCGGGAACCACTCGCCGAACACCCACTGGTCGAGGGCGCGGAACACGAGACCCTTTGGTCCGCCCGCCGCGGCAGGCACGACGGCGACGTCTTCCGCGCGCAAGCCGTGCGTGCGGATCCGGGCCAGGGCCAGCGGGCCCGCGTGGAAAGTCAGTGCGCTCATCGCGGAATTATCGCAGGAAGAGCACGATTGCGTAGGCTCAAGGGTCAACGGATCGCCCTCCGTAACATGGTCCGGTCGCCCTTCCGACTTGAGCATGTGGAGCCCGCATGACCAGTAGATATTGTGCCCTGCTAATGCTGATGATCGTCACACTGCTGGCGCCGTTCGGCCATGCGCGCGCCGGCACGGACAGCGATTCCGCCGCCATCGTCGAGCGCCACGTCCGGCACTATGTCGTCGAGCAGGACGGCACGTACCGGCTTGCCGTGGACGACGTCCGCACCATCGCCGGGTTACGTGCCCTGCGGGACCAGGGCCGGTTCGCCATCCGCTACGACAGGGCGCAGGACGACCTCGTATCGCTGGACGCATACACGCAAAAGCCCGGCGGACGGCGCATACCGGTGCCGCAGAACGCCATCCACGATCAGCCGGACGCGCGCACGAGAACCGTCGTGTTCCCCGATGCGGCGCTGGGCGACCAGCTGGTCGTGCACTACGTCATCCGCCGCCGCATACCGCCGTTGCCCGGCCACTTCGAAGACGTGGCGGTCATGCCTTTTCAATTCCACCGGAACACCACCGTGGTCTACGACATGCCGTCCACCCTGCCGCTGCACGCGGATGCCGTCGGCTTCGTGCCGGTACCGGCCGACAGTCCCCCGGGCCGGCGGCGCTACCAGTGGCGCTACGTGAACGAGGCCGATGGGCATGGCGAGGCTGGCGCCGTCAGCGTGCTCGACGACGGGCACCGCCTGGCCGTGTCCACCTTCGCCGACTACCCGGCGCTCGCCGCCGCCGTACGCGACGCCGCGGCCGGCAAGGCGCTGCCCTCTCCCGCCCTCGCGGCACTGGCGCACCGGCTGGCCGACGAACTGCCCGACACGCCCGCCCGCGTGCTGGCCCTGTCGGACTGGGTGCGGAACAACGTCCGCCGCGGCGACGACAAGGACCACGCCACGCGGCTGCAAGCCATGCTGGCCGCCATCGGCATCGACAGTACGCCGGCCCTCGTCAACGGCGGCAACGCCTACCGGCTGCCGGACGCGCCCGTGCTGGCCGTCCTCGACCACATGATCCTGTACGTGCCGGCGCTGGACCTGTTCGTCGACCCGGCGGCGGCATCCGTCCAGGCCGGCTATTTGCCGCCTGCGTTGCTGGGCAAGCCCGTGCTGTTGATCAGGAGCGGCACGTTCGCGATGACGCCGGTGCTGCAGCCGCAGAAGGTCCGCGCGGTGGCCACGGTCGACGTCGGTCGCGACGGACATGTCAGCTTCAACGTGGACCGGGCCATGTCCGGCGCGCTGGCCGAGCCCTTGCGCGCGATGGCGCGCGATGTCGCGGGAGGCGGGCGCGAGCATGCCGCACGAACCAACCTGCGCGACGTGAAACAGGGCGGCGATGACGACACGCTGACGCTGTCCGGCACCGACAATGTTGGCGCCTTGCGCACGGGACGGACGCTCGCAACCAGCCACCGCGCCTGGAGCGTCGTGGACGCCGCCGTGGCAGGCCTGACGCAGGAACGCGACCGGCGCCACGACTTCGTCTGCCCGGCCATCGACGCGGAGGACGAGACCCGCCTCCGCCTGCCGCCGGGCCTGCGGCTCACGTCGCTGCCGGCGCCGGCCAGCGTGATTACTGGCGGCATCTTCTATCGCGCGACGTATGTGCGCGAGAGCGACGGCGTGCTGGTCAAGCGCCGCCTCACATTCCGCCACGGCCGTGCGACCTGCTCGCCGATCGATGCCCGTGCCATGCAACCGGCGCTGGAACGCATCCGGCGCGACCTGCGCAGCCGGGTCGCCATCGCGACCGATGCAAAGATCAAACCCGGGCGCTCAGACAGTGCCATCACGCGCAAACGCCTCGCGCCACCCGCACGCGTGCAGCCTGGCCACGGCCTCGTCCGTGAGATCGAAGCGCAGGTCGACGCGGTCCCGTCCCGAACGGTAGCCGCCGGGCCAGCGGGCGATCTCGATGAAGCCGCAGCGTTTGAAAAAGCCGGCCGTGTGTGGATGCGTATCGACCGTCACGTAGCGGGGCCGCAGCTTGCGTCCGGCCATGTGCAGCAGGCGATAGGCCAGCAGCGCGCGGCCGATGCCCGTGCCGTGGCGGTCGGCCCGCACGAGGCCGAACACGAGCGTGCCGAGGTCGTAGAACTCGGACAATTCGTAGCCGCCGAAGCCGACGATCTCGCCCGCCTCGACCACGACGAACAGCGGACCGTCCGGGTCGTCCAGCGCGGAACGCAGCCATGATTCTTCCGATGCCGGAAAGTGAGCCGGCACATTGGAGCGAAAGGCCGCCAGCACGGCCTTGCGGTCGTCCGGACGGTAGCGGCGGATACTGATCTTCATGGCGGCAGCCTAGCACAGTGAACTGTCGCGCGCCTTGTACGCCAGGGCAATGGCCGTTACATTAGTGCCATGCAACCCGATGAAACCATTACCGTCGAAGACGCCGTGCAGGTGCTGGCCATGGTCGGCGACCTGTCCATGGGCCTGCCGCCGGATCACTCCATCCGCACGGCGCGGCTCGCCGCCCGGCTGGCGGAAGAAAACGGCGACGGTGCCGATGCGTGTACGAGCACGAGAATGGTGGCGCTGCTGCGCTGGTCGGGCAGCACGGCGACGGCGGCCGGATTCGCGCACCTGCTGGGCGACGACGTCAGGGGCCGCCATGCGATGGTGACGCGGACATTGTCCGGCCACGCCGGCCTCACGTTCGCCAACGTGATGCCGCTGGCGCAGATGCAGTGCGAGGTGGCGGGCGATATCGCCGTGCTGCTCGGGTTGCCGGGAGACGTCGAGGACAGCCTGCGCCACCTGTTCGGCAGCCACCACCGCGGCGACATGCAGGACGTGCTGTTCGCCCCGAACATCCCGCGCGCCGTGTTCTACGTGCGCCTGGCCGGCGACCTGGAAGTGCTGGCGCCCGCGCACGGGACGGACGGCGCCTTGCGCCTGATCGGCGAGCGCGCCGGCGTGAAATATCCGGCGACGTTCGTGCAGAGACTGTCGCCACATGCGCAGGACTGGCTCGACATGCTGGAAGAACCGTCCTGCGCGGCCGATTATCCCGGCCACGACCGGCGCGTGCCGTTGTCCATCGTGGCCGACGTCATCGAACTGAAGCTGCCGTGGCTCACGGGCTATTCGCGCCGCGTGGCCGCGCTGGCGCGGCGCAGTGCGTCGCTGGCCGGCATGATGGCACTCGAAGAAAGTCCGCTGGTGCGAGCCGCGCTGCTGCACGGCATCGGCAAGGTGGCCATACCGAACGTCGTGTGGGAGCGGCCGGGCAAGCTCGATGCGGATGACTGGGACCAGGTCCGCAAGGTGCCGTTCTGGACGGCGCGCGCGGGCACGCAGATACCCGCGATCCAGAACGAGGCCACGCTCGCGTCCTTCATCTACGAGCGCCTCGACGGCAGCGGTTATTTCCGCAAGGCGCGCGGCGAAGCGCTAGGCATGCAGGAACGGCTGCTTGGCGCCGCCGCCGCGTTCGTCTCGCTGTGCTCGCCGCGGCCATGGCGGCCCGCACGTACGCGAGCGTGTCCGCGTCGTAGCGCCCGGCCTGTGCGTCGTGGCACAGGTCGCCCAGCACGGCGCCCGCTTCCACCGACGCCAATTGGTCCTTGTCGCCCAGCAGGATCAAGGTGGCGCCGGCGGGCAGCGCGTCCAGCAGCGACGCCATCATCTCCAGGTGCACCATCGACGCCTCGTCGACGATCAGCACGTCGACGTCGAGCGGATTGCCGCGATGATGCGCGAAGCTGCGCGTGTCCGGACGCGCGCCCAGGAGGCTGTGCAGCGTGCGCGCGGCGCCCATGCGCGTCGTCAGCTCGCGCAGCGGC
>NZ_JBKYMO010000249.1:0-8307 GCF_047302915.1 Massilia sp. CT11-108
CTGACGGGCACGGTCACGGGCACCGCGCCCGGTTCCTTCGTGTTCGGCAATGCCGGCGGCGGCGGTGACCTGGTCCAGGCCATCCAGCTGGGCGGCAAGTTCGGCTTCGACGTCAGCTTCACCATGCTGCCGGGCGACATCGGCACGGCGTTCGGCTGGGCCCTGTTCGATGCGACGCACTACCTGGGCGCCGACGGCGACCTGGGCAACCTGTTCCTGCAGCCGTTCGCTCCGGTCGGCGAACAGGTCCTCGTGGCGGCGCCCTCGACCCCGGTCAGCAGCGTGACGAAGGTTCCGGAACCGTCGACGGCGGCGCTGATGCTGGTTGCCATGCTGGCGATGATGGCGTGGCGGGGGCGTGAAGCGCGCAGGTTCTGAGCGGTCCTGAAGACCTGAAGCAGCCCGGAAGCCGATGTGCGGCTTCCGGGTTTTTTCTTATTCACGGCTAAGCTATTCGCGACCTAATCACAGGCTTTGCCAATACTCAATTTCGTCTTTGCGTTAAGTGCCAGAATGCTCGCTGGTTCCAATAGGTAACTATGGGAGGATGCGATGCAAGACGCTAGCGAACTGGGCAACTTCATTCGCGAGAAAAAGTGGCTGAATTCGAGTCATCGTCCCATCCAGCTGAAGCTCTTCCATCGCCAGTCCTATACCGACGATATTCTGCTTCCACAGGTTGTCACTGGATCGGAGTCCGTCTGCGGCGGATTTAGATACCAAGTCAATTGCGTTGCCACGTCTGTCGCTCTTCCATTGAAAGAGTTCATCGGCTTGCCGGCCACACTTGAATTTGTTAATGACCGAAGAGAATTGCGCAAGGTCAGCGGCCTGATCTCGCAAGCCAGTGCAGGCGATTCGGATGGCGCGATCGCCAGCTACCAGCTCGTCGTCAGCGACGCCATGGCATTCATGGACCAGCGCGTCAACACCCGTGTCTTCCGGAGAATGAGTTGGCCGCAGATTGTAACGGTCGTGTTAAAGGAATGGACGCAACTCAACAGCGCTTTGACTGGTAATTTCGACTTTGAGTTTGCGCCTGGATTCCGGCTCGACAGATACGCAGAGCGCGAACAAACAATACAGTTCAACGAATCGGATGCTGCATTCGTACGCCGGTTGTCGGCACGTTCCGGCGTCGCCTGGTGCTTTCGTCCCGGTCGCAATCGGGCCTGGAGAGAACAAAGCCGGGCAACCGAACTCGCATCAGCACATACCCTGGTACTTTTCGATTGCCAGAGTGACCTGACGCGAAACGCGGCTGGCGTCATCCGCTATCACCGCGACGCCGCGACCGAGGAGCGGGACTCCGTGACGCGTTGGCGCGCGGTACGCAAGTTCCAGGCGGGCAGCTCGAGCATTTTCAGTTGGGACTATAAGCAGCCAGGAAACGTGCCAAGGATGTTCGCCGAGGCTCCCACCACGGCCGACCAAGGCGTCTCAGGAAACCAGCTGGCAAACAGGATGCAGGAGTTCATTGTCGAATCGCCGCATGTCGGCGCGGACGATCGGGATCTGCACCGCCTCGGCTTACTACGGATGCAGCGTAAAGAGCTGGACGCAAAACAATTTACCGGAGAAGGAAGCGTACGGGATTTCTGCGCCGGCGAATACTTCACGATCAAAGATCACCCGGAGATAGACCGTCATCCGGAGGCCGAGCGCGATTTCGTCATCACGTCGCTCGAAGTCAGGGCTCGAAATAACCTGCCAAAAAGCCTGGAGGACCGCTTACACCGGCTGTTTGTGTGCAATGGCTGGCACGACGCCTCCGGTTCCCTTATCGCTGGAAGCGAAGATGGGGCCGCCGCCCCTTTTCAGATGCGCTTCGAAGCCGTTAGACGTTCCGTCCCGATCGTTCCATCATTCGACCCGCGTACTGACCTGCGTGACCCTGGCTTACAGATTGCCATCGTGGTCGGAGAGGAAAACGACGTCGTGCATTGCGATGAATACGGCCGTGTGAAGATTCGGTTTCCAGCTGCATACCCGAGAGATGGTCAACACGACCTCGGTACCAACCCATCGGGTGCTGGTGCCGATTCTGCTTGGGTAAGGGTGGCAACAACCTGGGCTGGCGGTAGCGATTCTCAATGCGGCACCCTAACCCTGCCCAGAGTCGGAACCGAAGTTCTGGTGGCTTTTCTCGGCGGTGATCCCGACAAGCCCATCATTATCAGCCAGCTCTTCAATGGACAAGCTCTGCCGCCCCCGTTAAGCAAGCGGGCCAATCTGCCGGTGACGCGTTTCCTTTCGGGTATGCGTAGCCAGGAAATCCACGGCACGCGCGCGAACCAGCTCCGCTTTGACGACACGCCACACGAGATCAGCGCTCAACTCTCAAGTGACGATGGCACTTCGCAACTGAATCTTGGCTGGCTAACGCATCCAAGAGACGACCGCCGCCAGCCTCGCGGCGAGGGTGCCGAGCTCAGGAGTGATAACGCCGTGGCGATTCGCGGTGGCAAAGGCGTGCTCATTACCTCCGAGGGCAGCGATCGGGCCAGAGGCAACCAGTTGGATCGAACAAAGCTCATTGGCCTTGCTGACGGGCTACGCGACATTGCCGACCAACTCTCGAAGCTCGCGGAAACCCATGCAAAAGATCCCGCCAATGGGCCGCAGTTGGCACAGCTCGTTGACAAACTCAGACATTTGGACAGCGGGTCCAATATCGCGGATGCAGGCAGCGATTCAGGCGGTGCTCCTATCGTCGCGATCAGCGGGCCGGCGGGGATCATCATGGCGAGCAACGAGAATCTTGCACTCGGCGCGGAAAAAGATATCGACTTCATCACGGCGGCTGATATGCACGTCACCACGGGTGGAAAAACTTCCACACACGCGGCCCATGGAGTCAACGTTTATGCGAACGACGGCGGCATGAAGCATATTGCTGCGCGTGGAGATATGCAAACCGAAGCGCAGGACGGGAGCATCGAACTGCTTGCGAAAAAAGTGATGGAGCTGATCAGCACAACGGACTGGATCAACATCAAGGCCCGGAAAGGGGTCTGTCTCTATGGCGGCGGCAGTGAACTGCGGATCAGCGCCGACGGCATCATCGGCAAAACGACGGGCAACAGTTACACGTACGCCGCCGATCATCAGACATTTGCCAAGCAGGCGACACAAGTGCAGTTCGCTGACGAACTCCCACACCATGACATTTGCATTCCTTGCCTGCTCATGGCGGCACGCGCGCACAGTCCGCTGGTGGAGGCGAAATGAACAATGGAAATCAGAACGCGTACCTCTTGATCGACAACGGGTTGCTGGAGGAAGTGTCGGCAAGCTACACCGAAGTTGATTCAAAAAATCGCCCGCTATGGCTTGAGCCGATTTATCCCGATCATGCCTTGGCGGTCAGCCCACTCCTCGTTGACCTCGACGCCGCGTATGAAGCCGGAGACATCGACCGGGTCATGAGCTACGTGAACGCGCGCAAACCCGCGCTGCACGTGTCGATTATCGAAACCGAACCAGGCTTTGAACAGATCGCCCAACATCTGCGTCGGTTCATTTTTATCGTCTCTCCTGACGATAAACAGTTCACCCTCAGGTATGCAGACTGCACGGTTCTCGCCCCGCTGTCGGTCGTACTGACCAAAGCACAATGGGCAACCATTAAGGGCCCGATCTCGCGCTGGGGAGTTCATGACCGATCGGGAACGCTTATTCCACTATCGCCTGCCGAACCGGTCGAGTACGCACCGACGCCGTTTAGCCTGACTCACGATCAACTGGCCGCACTCGACGAGGCCAGCGAGCCGGACCACTGCATCGCCAAAGTAAAAATGATGGGTCATGGTTTGCCTTTGACCGGAAATACGGCGGAACAACACGCGTGGGCTCTCGCAGCGCGTCAAGCGTGGCGTGCCGCAGGAAATTCCAATTCATTGATTTTACTTTTTCTGACAGAGGCTGCACTGATAAGCCGATGTGAAATTCTAAACCGCCCTGAAATTCAGAATTTTCTTGCAATAAACGCACCCGCTGAGTTTCGCATTAAAATTTCGGCATTAATTAACGAGACCCGTGACTCAAGACATCAGCCCCTACAAAATGAAACTAGTAACGAGGAATCAAATGCGATTAACTACATCTAAGGCAAGCGAATTATGAGAGTTGCCATCCCGAATTTCTTACGTTGGTATCCCGTCACTTCATTCCTACTAATGGGAGTATTTTTTTCAATCATCGTCGTTATCTATGACTACTACAAGGTAGACAACTACATTCCTGTTACCGTGACAGGCGTACATCACATGGGAGGCGATTATCGGATCGCGGCATTCTACGTCGACAAATATAGTGGCGGCACTGTCGGCGAGAGTGGTGGTGGAGGGTCAATGGTTTGCTGTCTCATGCTTCCCAGGAAATGGTATCCCGGTTTGAAAGCGAACGTCCGCTGGGAGGTGCGCCACATCGTAAGGTCGTCCAATCCTGCGTTACCGGAAACGGAAGAGGTCGCTGGCTTATACCATGCGCAAGTACCAGTAGAGGCCTATGATGAACCAGAGAACTTCTGGGTACATTTCTTTCCACAAGGTGGCGTGCGAATCGTTGTGAGCGCATTCGGACCATACGGAAAGCAGCATCCCATTCAGTTCGGAGATACGCACGCGACTCATCAGGCAACCACGGGATTCGCAGTCAAGGCGCTATTTTCCCCAGATGAGATCGCCAGATTAATAGATGAAGACGCTCGCAATAAAGAGAAATTTGGAGATTGGCGATGAAAAGAGCTGATGTGGCATTATCACCAACACAGACTGCTCCGATAAGAAATATTAGGAAAGTCTTGCCGGAACATGATCCCGATTTTAAAAAATGCCAGGCAATCTCGAATATAGGCCTCTTTTTTGACGGAACCAACAACAATCAAGATCGTGACCGTCCAAAGCTTGCCGACACTAATATTTCGCGGCTACACAGCGCCTATAACGACGATCCATTCACTGGGTACAACGCCTCTTATATTCCAGGTGTAGGAACAAAATTTCCAGAAATAGGAGAACTTGAGGAAAGCAAACTAGGTACGGGTTGCGCAGTGGGCTGCGAAGGACGAGTCATTTATGGTCTACTATCGGTATTCAACGCTTTACACTATCGCTGCTTCAATAGTGACATGTTCGATGAGAAAACTGTTCTCGCGCTATGTCGCAATAGTTTGAATGTAGGCGATAGCATGGATCGAGAGCACCTCGCCAAACTCGGCGTACATAGCGGCCTTCTGCAAATGAACGTAGGCAGTAACAACATTCGCCGCGAATTCCTAATTCGACAAGCACAAAATTTGGAGGCAAAACTAAAGGAAGGGAAACCCCGAGTCATTGAGTGCTTCCTCGACGTATTTGGCTTTTCCAGAGGCGCTGCAGAGGCACGGGTATTCTGCAGTTGGCTGAACGAAATCCTCGTTGACGGCCGTCTCGCCGGTGTTCCGTTGCATTTTCGATTTGTAGGGATTTTCGACACGGTCGCATCCGCAGGATTTTGGTCTGGCGTGTCTGCACTGGTAACGAATTCGACGGGAGGACACGGAGCATGGGCCAGTAACGATGCGTTACGCTTACCGACCTCCGTGCAAAACTGCGTGCACATGGTTGCGATGCATGAGCTAAGACGGAATTTTCCCTTGGACGAGACTGGCGTTGACGGCAAACTACAGACGGGGTGGGTCCAGCACGCTTATCCTGGTGCGCACAGCGATGTCGGGGGCGGTTATCGGCCTGGCGAACTCGGCGTAGCGGTTGGACACGATTCGATGAAGCTATCTCAAATTCCACTTAACCACATGTTTGATTGCGCGGTCGCGGCCGGCGTTCCGTTGAAAAAACCTCGGACAATCTCCGGCAGTTACGACCCGTTTGCAATTCATCCCAATCTTGCGAAATCTTTCGCCGATTTCGTTTCTCAGGTAACTCTCGCACCTCGGCCGATTTACGAGTGGCTTCAATCGTACCTCAACTGGCGGTGGCAAATACATGATCGCTTCGACATGAGCAATCAGGTCAAGCGTGCGGACGGCGCCGAGAAAAACATTCTACTTGAGTGGAATAATCGTCTGATCAATGACGCCGCTGCAATGACGCGATCGGCTTCCATGAGCTTGGGTAAGAGAACCTTCTCAGCGCTCAAAGATGTTCTTTATACAGGAGCAAGAAAAGACGTTTTGACAACTTCCTTCCTGGAGCCCGAAGCGCGGGAAGTGTTTGCACTTGCGCAGCGTGCAAAACCGACGCCGCACACGCTAGCCGCATTTTTTGACGATTACGTACACGACTCCCTGGCTGGGTTCAATCTACCGAAATGCGAAGTCACGGGATATTGGCGTTACCGTCGAGTCTTCCTGGGTAGCGACGACCACACGGTGGCCGCCAATCAGGACACCGACACGGCACGCAGCATCGCGTAACGGATTCAAGCGAGGGCAATATGAAAGACGAGAAAGGACGAGGTGTCATCCGCCTCGGCGACAAGACCACGCACGGCGGAGAGGTCATTTCGGCAGCACAGGATTTCACCGTGCTCGGCAAGCGGGTCGCTCTCGAAGGCGACTCTACGTATTGCCCTCAATGTAAAGGTAAGTTTTCCATCCACCCTTGCACCGACTCGCGCAGGCACCACGGCAAACGAGTCGCATACGATCAAGATATCACCGCCTGCGGCGCCAGGCTGATCTCGTCGATATGATCCGTCGACGACTTCACGCATTAGTTGCAATAAATGTTAATTGCAGCTCAATCTCTCTTGCCCGCCGCGCAAGCTTTTTCCGTGCCCTCCGCCAGTTTATCCCACTCGAATAAGCAACAAACATATTTACGAATATTTTGCAACCGATCGCTTGTGATTTAACAAAATTGCGTTTAAATTATCTCCAGTCGACTCCGCCTCAATAACAAGAACACATTCTTCCCGGTCCACTTTCGCGCGGCCGGGGCCAGTGCGCCGTACCTCCAGAACAACCGCCGCCATTTTCGAATCTCATCGTGCGAGAGGCCGCGTGCCGCCCGTACGGGGTCATCGACGTCTGAAGGAGTCCGCAATGCCCGCCTTCCCTCTTTCGCTGCTCGACCTGGTCTCGCCCTACCAACTGCTCGGCACGACCCTGGGCGATTGGCAAGCGGCGCTGGGTGCCATCTATGTCGACCACTACGAGGCAACCGGCGCGGCCGAGGGCACGACGATCCGCGGCGTAGCGAAGTTCGCCGTCTCCGCGCGGCCCGTGCTCGACCTCCCGAACGCGCGCCTGACCGTCACCGCCACCGCCGGTGGCCTGCATCCGCAGGACGATCCGACCCGGCGCGATCCGTGGATCGACATCCAGGACACGCAAATCGCCTTCGAACTGTTCGTCCCGCGCACCGGTTCCCCGATCATCGCGGCCGCGACGGGCGTGGCGGCCACCACGACCGACGTGTTCAACGTACTCGACACGCTGCCGATCGACATGCCGGTATCCGACTATCCCGGCGCCCAGTTCACACTCGACATGCTGCTCACGACGGTCGTGCTGCGCCCGCCCATGCTGAAAGGCGCGAAGCTGCGCGAGTCGGATGGCCTGCTGGAACGCGACCCCGCCAACACCGTCGTGTCGTTCACCCTGCCCAGGCTGCGCATGCAGTTGTCGCAGGACGCTGCCGGGGTCCTCGCCTTCAACCTCCTGAGCCTCGGCGCGTCCAGCCTGGACGACGGCAGCGACCTCGGTACCGCCGAACTGATCACGATGACGCCGCCGTACGCATTCATCGGTGATTCGAACGTCGTGGGCTTCGGCTTCCGCAGCGCCGTGCTGGACCTGTCGAACGGCTACACACCGCCGGAGGTGCTGGCGCAGTTCGGCTACGACGAGAACTGGACCGGCCTGTACCTCCCCGTCGTGCGCCTGTTCGTGGCGCCGCACGGGATGAACGACATCGCCGTGTCGGCCGGCGCCAGCAACCTGTTGATCGGGCTTGGGAACACGCCCGGCATCACGGGCGACTTCGACGTCGCCGTCATCAACCAGGGTGCGCCGATCGGCGTGTCGGCGCGCTTCTACGGTCCCGGCAACCAGCCGATCGGCATCACGCGCACGGGAGACACGGCCACCGCCATGCTGCCGCAACGCACGCGCATGGTGGTCGACGCGTCCGGCCAGCGTCCGCCGTACGCCTTCACGGCCGCGCTGGACGGCAGCCCGCTCGCACCAAGCGCGCCATCGATGCCGAACGTGTTCGACGTCGACCTGGGCGGCGACGGCGCGGGCAGCATCGTCGTCGGTGCGGCCAGCGGGGGCGGCACGCCGGCCCAGCTGACCATCGC